>CAYSOC010000099.1:22794-24243 GCA_964432445.1 uncultured Anaerolineaceae bacterium | reverse complement strand
GACCTCGGTTTTCGGCTGGTTACTCACCAATTTATCTTACGCGGTTGACCAACCCTTGCTCAAAGCGCGTCTTTTCCGGTTGCAGTGAAAGGGGGTAGGGATCAGCCCAATAAAACTATTGGATTATGAATTGTTCGTTGAAAGGGGATTTCAGCACGCAATGAACATGGATTTTATCGGGTCACGCAGCATAACTCCCATCATTTTTACAAAATAGCAACCAATTCCTAACTCGTATCTGGCGTGTCCCGTGCTATACTGCGATTTATGATTAATCTTCATGATATTTTACACGCCGGAAATGGTCAATTATTTGGGGACGCAGGCGCAGAACTCTTTACAGATTTTTGCTTCGATTCGCGCCGTGTCCACGCCGGGGAACTCTTCGTTGCGGTCAAGACCGAACGCGGCGACGGGCATTTATATATGCAGGAAGCACTACAGGGCGGCGCAACCGGGCTGATGTGTACACGCCCACCAGAGTTCGACACCAGCGGTACGACAGTGATTGTCGTGCGCGATGTCGAAGCGGGGTTACTCAGTTGGGCAAAAGTCGTTCTGCGCAAATATCGTACAACAGTGATCGCGGTGACGGGCAGCACGGGTAAATCGACAGCGAAGGAGGCAATTGCCCGCGTGCTTGGCGTGCGTCACCCGGTCTTTAAATCTCCCGCCAGTTATAACGGCAAGTTTGGTCTGCCGCTGGCGCTTGGCAAGCTGGGCGCGGAACATCGCCTCGCAGTGCTGGAATTTGGCACAGATCGCTTTGGCGAAATGGCACAACTGGTCGAGGCGACACAACCCAAAGTTGGCGTTGTAACGAACATCGCCCACAAGCACACCGCACGGCTCGGCAATATCCAGAATATCGCGCAGCAGAACGCTATCCTGATCGAAAGCCTCCCGGCTGAAGGGGTGGCGCTGCTCAACTATGACGATGATCTGACCCGCGAAATGGGCAACAAAACCAAAGCGCGGCGTTACACGTTTGGGCTGGATACCGGAACTGCCTATGGTGCAGATATGATGGCCTATAATCTGGTGGCGGCGCGCGATAAAACCGGGTTCGACTTGCGCGCCGGACGAGAGCGCTATGTCGGGAAGTGGGTTCCGATTCTGGGCATCCATCAACTGTATAGCATCCTGGCAGCGCTGGCGGTTGGGATTCATTTTGAAGTGCCATTGGAAGAAGGCCTGCGCGCGCTGACCAACCTTGAACCGTTGCCGGGACGTTTGAACCCGCTTGAAGGCAAAAACAACAGCCTTATCATTGATGACAGCTATAACGCGACGCCAGGTAGTACGCTGGCCGCGCTGGACTTCCTGAAAGCGATCAAAATTCCGACGCGCAAGGAACGCACGATTTTCGTCCTGGGCGATATGGACGATCTCGGTGGCTATGCTGTGCGTGGACACATCGACGCGGGACGACGCGCCGCCGAAGTTGCC
>CAYSOC010000099.1:0-22784 GCA_964432445.1 uncultured Anaerolineaceae bacterium | reverse complement strand
GCGACGTTGTAGGCGTCGCTGGTATGTCCCACTGAACCCATGATTACTTCGTCGATGAGCCGGGGATCCAACTCGGCGCGCGCGATGACTTCACGCACCGCCAGCTCGCCCATCCTGTGCGGCGTGAGATCTTTCAACGCGCCGCCGAAGTTGCCGACCTGATGATAACGGTGGGCGAACTCGGCGCAGTGGCAGGGCGTGCAGCAGTGGAGAATGGCTTGCCACGCGAAAATGTCCGCATCACCTACAGCCACAGTGATGCCAGCGCCATTCTTGAGGAAACGCTTTCCGCCAACGATATTGTATTGGTCAAGGGCGGGGTGGAAACACGGATGGAGCGCGTCACCACGCGACTGATCGCTAATGAATCGGATCGGGTACATCTGGCACGGCAGGAAAACGCTTTTGAACTGGTGCAGCCAGCGCGACCCGTGCGCCCGACATGGATTGAGATCGACAAGACCGCAATTGCGGATAACGTGCGTGCGCTCAAACAACACGTCGGCCCGAACTGCGCATTGATGGCTGTTGTCAAAGCCAATGCCTTCGGACATGGCGCAATCCCGGTCAGCACAACGGCATTGCTCAACGGCGCGGATTATCTCGGCGTAGCGACGGTCAATGAGGCGATAGAATTGCGTGAATCGGGCATTGACGCACCGATTCTCGTGCTTGGCTTCACGCCACCCTGGGCAGGTCAGCAGGCTATTCGCTACAACCTGACTGTGACACTTTATGATCTGGAAATTGCGCGGGCGCTGGATCGCGTTGCCAGCGAGATGAACGCCAAACTGACTGCGCACATCAAAATTGATACCGGAATGTCACGGCTTGGGCTACTCCCGGATCAGGTGATCCCGTTCTTTCGCAGTCTGCGTAATCTGAAAAACATCGTAGTCGAGGGGATTTATACCCATTTCTCGGTGGCAGACGAATCTGCCGGGTTCACCTATGAACAACTGCGCATTTTTCTCGATCTGGTGCAGCCGTTGAAGGTCGGCGGCTTCGATTTCAAATACGTTCATGCTGCCAATTCTGCCGCGACGCTTGCCTATCCTGAAACGCATTTGGGAATGGTGCGCCCCGGCATGGCAATCTATGGCCTCAGTCCCGGCGGCGTGGCGCTTCTGCCGGGGATGCGCCCGGCGATGACATGGAAAACAACCATCGCGCAGGTTAAACGCCTGCCTCCGGGGACGTTCGTCGGCTATGGGAACACCTATAAAACGCGCGGCGAAGAACTGATCGCCGTGATTCCGGTAGGCTATGCCGATGGCTTCCGACGTGCGCCGAATCACTGGGGCGAGGTATTGGTACGTGGACAGCGCGCGCCCCTGGTCGGACGGGTCAGCATGGATCAGACGATGATCAACGTAACACATATCGAGAATGTAGCCATTGGCGACGAAGTGGTTTTAATTGGTCAGCAGGGCGAAGATCAGATCACCGCAGAGATGGTCGCGGAAAAACTTGGTACAAGCAGTTACGAGGTAGTGAGTACCATTCTGCCCCGCGTACCGAGGGTATAATCAACGCGAGATCAGTTAATGTTTTTTATGATATACCGTTCTCATGAAACTGGATACGGTGATCTGATGGTGACATAAATCGCGCTACTCGTTTTGGATTTCGCCATTTGAAAACGCTTTTGGCACAGCCAGGGCGGACTATCGAAGTGATGAATCCGGTGGCGATTGTCTACTCATTTTGCGCCTGCCCGGTAACCTGACGCATTGACCGACAACCGAAACCGCCGCATCAAAACCTTGTTCCGTGCCGCTGGTGGACTATGGACCGACTGCCTGTTGCAGTTGCGTAAACCTACCCCGGAGTTATCCCTATGCAAGTGCTTGAAACCGAAAGACTCGTTATTCGTCATCTGACTCTTGACGATGCCGAATTTATCCTTGAACTCTTGAACGAACCTGCCTTTATCCGATTTATTGCGGATCGCGGCGTCAGGACAACCAGCGATGCGCAGGGTTATATCCAGAATGGACCAATCACCAGCTATGAAAAAAATGGGTTTGGGTTGTTTGCCGTTGAATTGAAAGAAACAGGTATCCCAATCGGAATGTGCGGGCTTATCCGACGCACCGTGCTGCCAGATGTTGACATAGGGTATGCCCTGCTGGAACGCTACTGGAACAAAGGTTATGGTTATGAAGCGGCGGCGGCTGTGCTGAATTATGGTTACCAGGTGATAGGTCTGAAGCGCATTATCGCAATCACCGCGCTGGATAACGACGCATCGGCCAGAGTATTGGAGAAAATTGGACTCCGGTTTGAACGCATTATCGACTTGCCTGAAATTGGTGGCGCAAGCAAATTGTTTGTTCCAAAAGTTTAAAGCTGTATGTGTGTATTATTTCCTTATCGGCGCATATTAGCGCGAATAGAACGCCACCAATAGCGAGTCAGGATTGTTCGGACGCTGGTATTGATGGATTAGGGGCATGATTGTCCCTAATCCAATCTATCCTAAAGTTTACTTTGCAGGTACAGCAATCAGGTCGGTGACATTTTTGGTTTGTGCCTGTACTCGCGCCAGCACTTTATCGGCACGCTTGCCAATATTGTCCTTATCCAGACTCAATTGCGATCCCATCAAAACCACGCCCAGATCACCCAGGTTAGCAAACCAGACCATCGTTTCATAAACCAGATAGGAACATCCGTCATCAGTCGGGTCTTCCATATCTTCGTACTTGGTACGGATGTCGCTGATTTTGGTCATGAACGCATATACATCAGCCGCCGAACTGGTTTTGCTCATTTTAGTCAGGTCATCGGTAATGACTTTAGCATCGTCCCCTACCATCTTGAGAATTTTAGGATCGGAACACTTGGGGGTATCGGATTGAGTGGCTGCCGGGGTTGCTTGCACCACACCCCGATTGAAGGTGGTTCCTCCCGCGTGGGCATTAAAGGCGGGTAACGAAGCAATACAAACGAGAAGGCCAATAGTAAGGACTGAAAGGAAACGGAAACGCATGGGAATTTCTCCTGAAAGAGGTTAAAGTCGTAAATACTCAGGGATTGAGGTTTATTTAGAGCGTTTTAGGCTGAATATATACGTACCCTTTATTGGTCGTTCGCAAACGGCCAAATATGGTGTATTTCTTCACTCTCTTTACCTGGTTTTTACGAGTTATTATCTTTTCCGGGCAAATGATCAGATGCGGAAAACCTGTTCTGGTTGCGCTGCATAGTGTCAGTATTTTTGAGACACTCTAAAAATTAAGGAACCGCCATAACCAACCATCAGATTTCATAGTGTCTCATTTTGCTGATGACAAACATAGCGTTCATCTAACCTATCCAGACTGAAAAAATAGATGTCGATTGTACCCGTGACAGGCATCGGATTAGCTGAAGAAGTTATTGACACTGTGCGCAATAATGCTTCCGGCCAAAGACTGACTTCTAAACGCTACTACGCCTAACAGCCATCCCACGAAGAAAATGGAAAGCGCACCACCGATAGGATGAGTGAGCATTTCCACTAATTTACCTTGAAAATACCATCCGGGCATATGGGCCACAACAAACAGAAATGCCGTTATTGTATTGGCGAGACCAAACCGATGGTTTTGAAGTAATGTACCCAACACCGCGCCGCGAAAAGTGATTTCCTCCACGATGGGAGCAACGATTGCCATATTGATGAGCGCCCAACTCAGGCTCGCAGGAAATAGAGGTTGATGGTTTAGTGCTTTGGGAATAAGTGATGTGACCGCCAATAATAATCCAATCGTGCTACCCCATATGACGGCTTTCCGAATGCGATGGAATGCGACCTCTTCTCGAAATCGTCGGCCTGACAAATGAATGAATCCGATAGCGGGTAGAATCCAGAGGATCAATTTCATCGTTGTCCAATAGACAAACTGACCATCGGCGGTGGTTAGCCAGGGATTGTGTTGTTCAAGGTAGCGTTCCAGCATCCATGCTGCTATCCAGGTGAAATAAAGGACAGCGACAAATGCCAGTGTCTGGATGGTAGCACGTGAGAAACCTGGATGAAGTTGTTTGTTTTCCATCGTTTGATCTATTCTTTGTAGCGCTTTTTTGAGTCAGAGTATCTGATTTTCACGCCTATTTCCAGCTTTCCGCTCTGATTCCCGGTTGACACTGTATTTTACGGGTCAATAGACAGTCAAAGCCCGGTGATTTGCAGTATGGCTGGGTCGTTACCACAACGCATTGGAAACTTCTTGAAAGGTTTGAGTGATCGCTGGCACAATCTCGCAATCCAATCGTTAAAGCTCATGATTTGTAAATTTATCGTTAAATTTTCCAATTACAGCAAACCTGGAGTCAACTCTAACTTATAGAATAACAGGCGTTTCTTTGATCAGGGCTGGCAGGTAAAGGAATGCACATGAGATACAAATTGCTTGGCAGGAGTGGACTCCGGGTTTCTGAACTATGTCTGGGCGCAATGACTTTCGGGGAAAATTGGAATCTGGGGGCTTCAAAGGAAACATCGCAGAAAGTATTTGAACGTTATGCCGAAGCAGGCGGCAACTTCGTCGATACCGCCAACAACTATCAGGATGGATTGAGCGAAACCTATCTCAGTGAATTCATCGGCGCGGATAGGGATCGCTGGGTCATAGCAACGAAATACACGGCGACATCCACCGGGCAGGCTGACCCGAATCTGGGCGGCAACAGCCGTAAAACGCTGCACCAGAAAATAGAAGGCAGTTTGCGGCGACTAAAAACCGATTATATTGACCTGCTCTATGTACACGTGTGGGATTTTATCACGCCTGTCGATGAGGTGATGCGCGCATTGGACGATGTGATCCGTTCTGGCAAGGTACTATATATTGCCATTAGCGACACCCCGGCGTGGATTGTCGCAGAGGCTAACACACGTGCCGAATTGATGGGCTGGTCACGTTTCATCGGGTTTCAACTTCCCTACTCGCTCGTTAACAGGGACATCGAACGTGCCGAACTCCCGCTTGCAAAGCACTGGGATATAGCCGTTTTGCCGTTCGGTGCGCTGGGTGGCGGTCTGTTATCGGGAAAATACGGGCGTGGCGAAACAGGCCGCCTCGGACAACCTGAATTGAGCGATCAGCAGCGCCGTATTCTGGATGAGGTGACCACTATTGCGCAGGAGGTCAACCGGACGCCTTCGCAGGTTGCGTTGAACTGGGTTCGGCAGCAGCAGGAACGCGCCGTGATTGTCCCCATTCTTGGCGCGCGGAATGAAGCGCAGCTACAGGACAACCTGCAATGTCTGGAATGGTCGCTTTCGCCAGAGCAGCTTAAGCGCCTGGATGAGGTCAGTCGCATTGATCACGGCTTCACCCGTTCTATCGAAGCCAGCCCCTATGTATTCGGTCAGACCTTTGCCCAGACCGATTTCCACCGGGGCTACCCCGTCTAGCCACCAGACGCTTTATATCGGGGATGGGCGCTTCGCTGTGGTTGAGACAAACCAGCGCGAAAACGCTCATCCGGTATTTGCTTCAACCATCAAAGGCAAAGCGTAGAGTCTGCATAAGATGCCCTTTGTATCCTGCCCGATTACTGAACTGCTCCGTGAACACATATAGCCGACTTGCTTAATCAGAACAAAAGAGCTATTATTTGAGAAGTCCGCTATACCGAAGGAGATTAAAATGGGAACAGTACGTCTTGCCGTCGGAACACGCAAAGGTGCATTCATTCTGACCTCTGATGAAAAACGCCAAAATTGGAAGGTAGACGGCCCACACTTCGCCGGATGGGAAATTTACCATGTCGTTGGCTCACCCGCCGATCCAGACCGCCTGTATGCGTCACAGTCCAGTGGTTGGTTCGGACAAGTAATGCAGCGCTCTAACGACGGTGGCAAAACATGGGAAACCGAAGGCAACAATTTTGCCTATGAGGGTGTCCCCGGTACGCACAAATGGTATGATGGCTCACAGCATCCCTGGGAATTCAAGCGCGTCTGGCATATCGAACCCTCTCTTTCTGATCCCGATTTGCTCTATGCAGGTGTGGAAGATGCCGGACTGTTCCGATCAGGAGATGGCGGCAAGACCTGGAAGGAATTGGATGGGCTACGTGCGGTCAAGGGCGACCTCTGGCAACCGGGCGCAGGCGGGATGTGTCTGCATACCATTGTTCTGAGTCCAGATAACCCGGATCGGATGTTTGTGGCGATTTCTGCGGCGGGCGCATTCCGCACCGATGACGGCGGCAAGACGTGGCTTCCCATCAACAAAGGGCTAAGGTCTGAAGGAGAACTGCCTGACCCTGATGTGGAAGTGGGACACTGTGTACATAGCATTGCGATGCACCGGTCTCGCCCGAATGTGCTTTTTATGCAGAAACACTGGGATGTGATGCGTAGCGACAATGCTGGCGGGTTATGGAATGAGGTAAGCGGCAATCTCCCAAGTGATTTTGGTTTCCCGATTGGCGTTCATGCCCACGAGCCGGATACGGTCTATGTTATTCCCATCAAAAGCGACTCGGAGCATTTCCCGCCGGATGGCAAACTGCGCGTCTATCGCAGCCGGACGGGTGGAAATGAGTGGGAAGCGCTGACTAATGGTCTACCCCAAAGTAATTGTTATGTGAATGTTTTTCGCAATGCGCTGGCAATAGATTCGCTCGATTCGTGCGGAATTTACTTCGGCACAACGGGTGGACAGGTGTATGGTTCTGTCGATGCGGGTGATCATTGGACGCCGATTGTCCGCGACCTTCCGCCGGTGCTTTCAGTGGAGGTGCAAGTCTTGCCATGATTTGGATAATTCTCCCTGCACACCTGCGTACACTCTCGAAAATCAGTGGCGACCTGATGCTTCAGATGGAAGAGCCGCTTACGCTTGGCGCGGTGCTGGACACTCTGGAAGAAACATATCCGATGTTGCGAGGAACGATCCGCGATATTGGTACGAAGAAACGACGCCCGTTTATTCGATTTTTTACCTGTGGTGAGGATTGGTCGGACGAATCCCCTGATCTGCGGTTGCCCGAAGCCGTCATCGCAGGTAAACAGCCGTTGCGAATTGTCGGGGCGATGGCTGGCGGATAGTCGCGTCCGGGACAGCATTTCCTTTGAACATACGCTCCCTCCTATACCCCAAATTGTATAGGAGGGACACTGTATATCAGTCCGTAAGCGGGAGATTTGCGTTATATGCTTCGGTGAGGATACGCCCGACTTCGGACAGCAACCTGGATAACAATCTGTTGTTACCTGGCTCGATTGCGCGGATGGCGAAAAACTGTATTGCATCCTCATTTACCTGCTGTGCCAGAAATGGCGGGGTGCATTCCAGAAGTTCTACAAGTTGCCGTTTTTGTGCGTCCGACAACAGGTGGAGGGTTCTTCGCTGGTTGTCTATTTCCAATCTCCTCTATAGAGAAACCACATCTGAACGAAAACCTTCTTATCCCCAAGACGCGATTGTATGCTTGCGGCATTTGTTTATTGTTTGATTTTGTCGATGATTGAGTGCCGCTATCTATTCAGATTTCAGTCGATAGCCTCAGAAATTGTCTGAGAAGCCCGATAAACCCCATCCTAAATCCCTCCCCGCTGGCGAGGGGGGACTTCCAATCCAGCGCGCAATGACTCCCTTTCCCCGCGAGCAGGGAAAGGGCAGGGGATAGGGTCATTCCTTTTCAGACAGTCTCTCATATAGTCGATAGCCTTCTTTCGTTGAAATTGCCAAAATCGGTCACAACTCCTCTTGACAATTATCGGATTTTTATGTTGAATCGTAGTTAGTAAGTTATATATGCTAACTATCCATTGATGCCACCAGCAGTACAGGAGTGTGAATTTGTTCTGATCCTGCGGCAAGACTCCACACAAAACCTTGATTTTGTAAATATTTAGAAAGGCTCATTCGATGCTAAAAACGCTTCGGTTTTTACTCATATTCATGACGATCCTTCTTTCCTTTATTACCTTCTCCGCGAAAGCACAGAGCGCTCCAGCCTGGCAACCCAACACCGCTTATGCAGTCAACAGCCTTGTGAGTTATGGCGGGGCAACCTATAAATGTCTTCAGGCGCATACTTCGCTGACAGGCTGGGAGCCTCCGAATGTTCCCGCACTGTGGCAGTTACAATCCGGGACGCCGCCAACCGCGACCAAACCACCAGCGACCAATACACGGCCCGGCCCGACCAGCACGACTCGACCCTCTGACACCCCGACCCGAACAACAGTGCCACCGACTGCCACAACAGGCGGCCCGATTCCGGCGTGGAGCGGAAACAGTGTTCCTTACAAAATTGGCGATCTGGTCACGTTTCAGGGCAGCATCTATAAATGTACCTATGCGCATACCTCGCAATCGGACTGGAGTCCGACAGCAGCGCCAACCCTCTGGCAGTTACAGCAATCCGCAACATTCCAGCCCGCAACAAGCACAAGGACTGGCCCAACGCCGACGCTCGGACCACCACCAGGCCGCATGTTTGCCCCTTACATTGATGTCAGCCCCGGCTCATCTTCAGCGATTATGCAACTGGCGAGCAATGGCTCCGGCAACAAGTTCTACACGCTGGCCTTCATCCTCGGACGTGGATGTACTGCATCATGGTTTGGGGCTTATGAATTGAATAGCCCGGAAGCCGACGCATTGGGAACACGGATCAACGAACTGCGCGCGGCTGGCGGGGATGTGATCGTCGCCTTCGGTGGTGCGGCTGCCCCTGAACTGGCGAATGTCTGCACCAGCGTTTCCGCACTACAGGCACAATATCAGGCGGTCATCTCGAAATATAATCTGAGATATGTTGACTTCGACATTGAGGATTTTTCACCCACCGCGATTGACCTGCGCAACAAGGCGCTCAAGGGGCTGGAAGCAGCAAACCCGAATCTGAAAGTCCACTATACGCTGGGCGTACTGGAAAGCGGCTTCACCGCGCCGCAAAACGACGTATTGAATAACGCCAAAGCAAACGGGACACGTGTCGACCTCGTAAATATCATGGTCATGGACTACGGTCATCCTGTTTCGGACATGGCAGCGGCGGCTATCTCTGCGGCACAGAATGCGCGCAATCAATTGAACAGTATGGGCTTCACCAGCACTCAATTGGGCATCACGCCGATGATTGGTGTCAACGACTCGGCGGGTGAAACGTTTACGCTGGCGAATGCGTCCACCGTGCTGACATGGGCAAAGAACAATAATGTCGCGTTGCTGGCGTTCTGGTCGGTGAACCGCGATAACGGCGGTTGCCCCGGTGGTGGCGCTGCTTCGCCCTCGTGCAGCGGTGTTTCACAAGCGCTCTGGGGATTCTCGAAGATATTCCAGGGCTTCTAAAAGGCTTGTCTGTAAATCAAAAGGCAGCGATGACCCCTATCCCCCGCCCTTTCCCCGCAGGCAGGGAAAGGGAGTCAACGCGCGTCCGCCTGGAAGTCCCTCCTCGTTGGCGGGGAGGGATTGAGGGTGGGGTCAAGCGGGATGATTTACACGCAAGACAATTTGCGGACAACCCTGGAAGGGCGTCCCTGCAAGGGTGTCTTTTTGTAGGGGCGTGCTTCTGCCTGTCCGCTGCTGGCCGTTTAATAATCGCTTTGTTTCACCGCCGCGCTCTGTTTTCTTTTCCTGCAACGAATGTGACTGTTCAGCGTAATACGTGTTCACGTTGTTGATCAATTTCTGATGTACAATCAATAAAGATCAGATAGAATTTTGATCGAAAATGCGTGTATTACTCATGATTATATGCGGGAGTCCGCTTTCCAATGGCTAAGAATAAATCGACAGAACTCCAGAATCGCGCTTTGGGTACTCTGGTTTCCAGCGCGTTTTTCACATGGCCGAGCGCAGTGCTTATCGGTTTTTTCAGTGTTCTGTTTCTGCTGAATGTTCAACTCCCCGTGCTGGGGTTCTGGCAAAGCTGGATGTGGTTGCTCGCTGGCCTGCTTGCAGAAGGTGCATATGTCTATGCGACCATCACCGACCCGAACGCCAGCAGTGAAGTCGTCTCCAGGATGCTCACAGAAAAGTACGATCCGCGCGCTGTACGTAATAATTCTGCGCGTGAATTGCTCCTGCGGGCGCTTGAATATAAAAAGCAGATCGATAAATTTGTGAGCGAACAAAGCGGCGCAATGCGCGTCAGTATGGCGGCAACCGCATCGGACATCAACAACTGGATCGGCTATATCTATGACCTGGCGAAGCATATTGATATGTTCGAGTCGAATGCGATCATCAGCCGGGATCGCCAGAATGTGCCAACGGAAATCGCAAACCTGAAACGTCGCCTCTCCGCAGAATCCGACCCGGCGGTCAAGCGGGAGATGGAAGAGGCGATTCGGATCAAGCAAAACCTGTTGAGCCAGCTTGATGGTGTCGGCAACTCTGCAAAACGCGCCGAAATCCGTATGGAAAACACCATTTCGCAGCTTGGGACGGTCTATGCCCAGATGCAATTGATGGACGCCAAAGACCTGGATAGTGGCCGCGCCCAACGCTTGCAAAGTGATATTCGTGAAGAAATTGCTCAGTTGACCGATACACTCTCCACAATGGATGATATGTACAAACAGGCTGGTTATAACCGCGCCGTCAGCAGCCTGAGCGAAGAAAGCGAAGATTTGGATAGCCAGACCTCTACCGGGGCAGCGCGTCGAAGCGGATCAACACAGCGCTAGAAATCGCCAGATTTCAAAACGAACCGTTATGGACACGACTAACTATGAAATTCGTCCAGCCGGGATGCGCGATATTCACGCGATACGTCGTTTAGAATTGCTTGTATTCAGGCAAGACGCCTACAGCTATCTGAACATCTCTGCGCTAATCATGTGGCCGGGAGCGGCGAATTTCAAGTTACTGGATCGCGCCAGCAATCTGATCGGTTTCGTTGCCGGACAACCGAACTACACAACCCACATTGACTGGATCATTACGCTCTGCGTTCATCCCGATCACACTCGGCGCGGACTGGGGCGTAAACTGCTGGAGATGGCGGAAATGGGGATGACGCATTCCCGTATCCGGTTGACAGTACGCCAGAGCAACACCGCCGCGATTCGGCTCTATGAAACGGCAGGCTACGCCCGGCTATATATAGAGCCGCGTTACTACCACGATGGCGAAGACGGGATCGTCATGGAAAAACAGCGCATCCATAAAACCGACGAAAACGACTAGCCCGGAAACACCCGTTTTTCTCCGGGTGTGCGCACCCGGCGCGTTATAGGTGCGTACACCTATCTCCTTGTTTTGCGCCACTTTTTAAAGCCATTTGATTTGCAACTTTGCCTTATTTCAACATAATAGAAATTGCCATAACTCTATCGTGGGGAGATGAAAATGAACCGCAAACGCAGAACCTGGTTTTTGGCGCGTTCGCTAATTGTTGCGTCCATCGCATTCGCTACCTTGATGGCTACTCATCCCATCCGCCTGTTTGCATGGCAGGGCGCAGCACGTTTTGTCGGGCCGACAAAATCTGGCCCGCTTGCCCTCAGCGCGGATAATAACCTGTTGGCAGTTGCCAACCCGGACAGCAATACTGTCACCCTTTTTGATGTTCAAGATGATAAAAATCAAAAATTGATCGAAGTTCCTGTTGGCAGGGAGCCACAGGGCGTAACCGTTTCCCCGGATGGCTCAACCGTCTATGTTGTAAACACGGTAGATGGAACCGTCTCCGTTCTCAAGGTAGATCGTTCTGCCAGCCCGATTGTAAAGATCGTGGATACTTTGAAGGTCGGTACAGAACCCTATGGCATTGCCATCACCCCCAATGGCGCAAAGGTCTATGTGACAAATGCCCGCTCCAACTCCGTCAGCGTCATTGATACCGCCACCAATTCGGTTGCCAAGACGATTGCCAATATCGGGCCTGCCGTTGGCGGCGAACCGCGCGGCATTGCCATCACCAATAATGGCAACGACGCTGATAATGATGAGACGGTTTATATCACACATTTCTATGCCTTCCCGACCAATAAACTTGATGGCGAAGACGATGCGAAAACAGCGTTGGTTACACGCATTTCGACCAGCAATGACGGTGTAGCGGGTCAGATCGTTCTGAAAAACCTCACCGATACCGGTTTCAAGGCCACCGCCGACGCGATCCTCCGGCAGGAATCGAAGGAAAAGGAAGCCGACGGCAAAACCCTCAAGCCCACCTTTGTTACGGGTGCGTATCCGAACCAGTTGCAAGCGATTGCCATCAAAGGCGGTTTTGCCTACCTGCCAAACGTTGGCGCGTCCCCGAACGGCCCGACACAATTCAACCTGAACACACATGCGCTGGTTCACGTCCTGAACATCGCCAATAATCAGGATGCCGCCAAACCGATCAATCTGCACAAGGCTGTTGCGACACAACCACAGGGAACCCACAAACTATTCCCAAGCATCCCCTGGGCGATTGCGTTTAAGAATAACGAAAACTTTGGTTACGTCGTGAGCGCTGCCAGCAACATCATTGTGAAGATTTCGGTAGATGCAGCGGGTGTTGTCACAGTCATAAATAACCCGATTGACAAGCGCGTGCAAGACGTTGGAGTCGGACGTAACCCCACTGGTATCGTCATTAATTCAACTGATACCCGCGCCTATGTTGCCAATCAGGTTTCGCGCGATGTAACTATCATCGACCTGACGCGCAACCCGGAACAGGTCATCGGAACAATGCGTTCGGCGGCACTTCCGGCGTCTGGTTCACCGGAAGAACTTGTCCTGGCAGGCAAGGAACTCTACATTACCTCTGTTGGTGAGTTTGAAAACGGCTTCGGCAATATGTCCGCCGAAGGTTGGGGCGCGTGCGCGACCTGTCACCCGTTCGGTCTGACCGATAACGTCGTCTGGATTTTCGGCGCTGGTCCACGTCGCACCATCAGCCAGCACCAGGATTTCGCGGGTGGTTTCCAGCGTACCTTGAACTGGTCGGGCATCTTCGATGAAGAACACGACTTCGACCTGAACATTCGCGGTGTCTCCGGCGGTAAGGGTCTGCTGCTCAAGGTTGATGGTTCCGGCCTGGAAGAGACCGCCAAAATCGGCGGCCTGGCGCTCGGTACGCCACCTGCGCTTGCCGTGAACAACTCGACTCGTCCACAAATCAAATTCCGTACCCAGTCGGGCAAGCTGGTCAATGCGTGGGATGCGATTGTCGCCTATGAGAAGACGATCCGCGCTCCGATCTCGCCATTGGCAGGTTCCACTGATCCCGATGTTGAGGCAGGCCGCCAGATTTTCATTCAGAACAACTGCCAATCCTGTCACGGAGGACCGAAGTGGTCATCCAGCCGTATTGATAAGCCAGTCAGCGATTTGAAGCAACTCAAGGCTGGTCAGATTATCGCGGAATTGCGCAATGTCGGGACGTTCAACGCGGCGGATAAGAATGAAGTTCGCGCCAATGGAACGCCTCCTCTGGGCGCTGATGGCTTCGTGCCGCCGTCATTGATGAGCGTGTTTGCAGTATCGCCATACTATCACAACGGGTCGGCGAACTCGCTGGATGATGCACTTGGGGATCGGTTTATTGCGCACCGTTCGGCAGGGACGGGCGGCGTTGACGGCCTGACCAACCCGGATGATCGCCGCAAGCTGATCAAGTTCCTGCAATCCATCGACGCTTCGACAGAGCCAGTCGCGCCGTAACTCATACAGTTCATAGCAGACTACTCTCTAACCACCTTCGATTTATTTGATCGAAGGTGGTTTGCTTTTACAGCGGAAACCGGACAAATTGAACCCTATGAGACACCATAGGGACTCGAAACCTGACCAGGAGGGAAACCAATCCGATATTTCATAATTATTTTTGAACCCGCTTATGTAATGCAGCGGTGGGGCATGGTTCGACGAAACCTATAAACATGCCTATCGAAACGAGCAGATGGCGCGAACACGAAGGCGAACTGCGCCGCCTGCCCAAAGCGCTGGACGACTTCAGAGACTGTCTGAGAAGCCTGATAAACCCCACCCTAAGTCCCTCCCCGCTGGCGAGGAGGGACTTCCAAACCGGTGTGATTTGGCTCCCTTTCCCTGCTGGCGGGGAAAGGGCAGGGGGATAGGGGTCAATCCTTTTCAGACAGTCTCTCAATGTATGGTTTTAGCGTGCGGAAGCCAGCACCGTCGCCATTTTGTTCAGACATTGTTCCATGCCCATCCGGGACATCTCCATCATTTGCCCGACTGTCCAGCCAAACTCAGTCACGGTCAATTCGGTTTTGCCATTGTCGAGCGCTTTGAAGGCGATTAGCTGGCGTTGATCCTGCGGGAAATCCGGCGGCATTCCCACCGAAGCCGGGTCGATTTTGTTGCCGTCCTTATCCGCCAGATTGTGGGTATAGTCGATCTTCTTGTATGGATCAATTTCGTTGTAGTGCCATGTGCTATAGTGTTCCCCGAATTGCGGAGAACTCATGCAGACCAGAGAAGTCCCGCCTTCGCGGAAATCCAGCCTAGCGAGCGGTGCAGTAAAGCCATCTGGCCCCCACCACTGCATTACATAAGCGGGTTCAGTCCACGCCTTCCAGACCTGTTGAATCGGGGCGTCAAATACGCGCGTGATCACCAAATCCTGTGTTTTCGTTTCGGTACTCATGGTGCGTCTCCGTGTTACTGAATTTTTGTTCGATAGTTGTATGATACACCGATAAGGGATCGCCGTATTGTAAAAAATGGCAAGATGTGTGCGTTTCCAACCCTCCGAAAGATTGAAAGAGAAACGTCACAACCACCCAATTCTTACATTCTCAAATGTTCCGATAACATACAATACAATGGTTGAAAATGTGATTGAGGAGGATCGTATGCTAAAGTATCCCGGTGAAAATGATGAAGTCGAATTTCCAGATTCCTACAGCGCAGAGGAGGTATTAAAATCTCTTATTCTTCATTTAAAACCACTAATTGTAAGTATCGATGGTTCAGTTGATATGTTGGGAAGGGATGCTTACAAAGAGTTAGCAGAAGAAAACATTCAACGAATAGGAAGGTGCGTTAAGCTCATAAGACGAACAATTGATAGTGCTGAAAAGTATAGTCGAAATAAAAAAGCAGGATGTAGTTAGTGTGAAATATATTCCGTTCAGCAGGCATGACAAAACAAAAATTCCTGAATGTACAGGAATCTTTGCCGGAAAACATAGACTGAAAGTGGAGACAATGTAAGTTTGGATCAGGTGTGCCAGTTTATGACGGACGCAATTCAAGCGTCGCAATCAATGGGATATGCTCCGGGTTGTTGGGAAATCCCTCCTGTCTGCTGTAAAGGTTGGTAAATGTCTTGCACGGCCTGCTAGCGCGATTTTGGGAATATTGTCAGCAATCGGCTCTGTTCACGCCTGGTAAGGTGATTGTTGCCGTATCGGGTGGCGCAGATTCGCTAACGCTGCTGCATATGCTCCATAGCCTGCAACACAAGTTGAACATCATGCTACAGGTCGCGCATTTCGATCACAAAATCCGGGTGGATAGCCGCGATGATGCGCGCTTCGTGGAACAGTTTGCAGCGTCGTTGGGCTTGCTCTGTACAACAATGGTTGATGATATTCCGGCACTCGCGGCGCGCGAAGGCATCGGTATCGAAGCCGCAGCACGTACTGCACGTTACGCATTCCTGACAACACTGGCGCAATCGGAAAAGGCGCAAATCGTGACCGCGCACCAGCGCGATGATCAGGCCGAAACCGTCCTGATGCACCTGCTTCGGGGGACAGGGCTGGCGGGCTTGCGCGGGATGCTCCCCCGTACTGAATGGAAACCCGGCATATTTTTGCTCCGCCCGCTGCTGCCGTTTTCGCGCGCTCAAATTGACGCTTATGTGCAGGAGAACGGGCTGACGCCGCGCATGGATTCGACCAATGCAGATACCGCCTATCTGCGGAATCGTCTGCGTCTGGAAATTATCCCGCTGTTGAAGACCATCAACCCGGCGCTGGACGAAGCCTTATCGCGACTGGCAACAGTCGTTCAGGATGATTTTGCGGCGCTAACGGCATTGATCCCGCTTTATCCTTATCATCGCGCGACATTTGCCGGGTTGCCGCTGAGTATCCAGCGCCTCGCTATCCAGCAGAATCCGGTTCGACGCGACGACCTGACTTTTCATGATATAGAAAACGCACTTACGTTCATCCGGCAAGGCAAGCCCGGAGACTCCTTCACACTTTCCAACGATCTCCATGTTGCGCTGGATTTTGAATATATTCGATTCGATAAAAACATGGAACTGCACGCGCCGGGTATCGCGCCCGGTAGCCAATTGGAACTATTGCCGGATACCGTCGTCCGGTTGGAAAATGGGTGGCAACTCCGTGTTTTGACGCAACCCACCAATGATCCCGACGAAATCGCAATTCCCATTCCAGCCAATCACCAATTGATATTGCGGACACGGCGTACCGGAGAGATTTTCTTCCCGGAAGGGATGGAGGGACATTCGCAAAAACTGAGCGACACATTCGTCAATATGAAAGTTCCGGCGATCTGGCGCGACCATGTTCCGCTGCTCACAGCAGTCAATATGAAAGTTTTGCCAGCATCGCATAAGCGCGTTGGGTTGCTTCCGACTCAGGACAGGATTCTGATGTTCATCGCGCCGACACCGCAGGGGTTGAAAGTGCGCAAGGCACAACCGGTTTCAAACGCGGCTGTTACCCTGTTTTTTCAGATAAAATTCACGCTTTAAAATTGACAGCCGGATAAAAACGGCTAAATTAATCCCGTAGGAAAATATAAACAATCGGCGCTTGCACCGCAGCCAGCTATCATCAAGGGGTACGACATGGGACAACGGGCTGTTCTTCGATTGATCATCATCGTTGCAATCGCATTTACGGTTGCAGCTTTTACACTTGGCGTTGAAAACGCTAATGCACAGGCTGCTTCTGATCCGGCAGTAGAGCGCGATGTGATAGGGCGCTTGAATGCGTGGCGCATGACCGAGGGGATTGCCCCGATGCAGTTCAACCCGGAATTACAGGCACTGGCATTCCAGCAAGCCAAATTCCTCGTTGCCCTGACAGCGCTTCCGCATGGTGGCGATCTACACCTTGATGACAAAGGGCTGCTGCCGCCGCAACGCGCCAACAAAGCCGAATGGCCTGCCTATGGTATTTCTGCGCGTACTGCGATTGGCGAGAACGCCGCTGTTGGCGATGCCAAATTTGCGCTACACTATTGGCTGCACTCCGAAATCCACAAGAAGACGGCGCTCAACCCGGCCTATCGTGAAGTCGGCGTGGCCGCGATTAAATATCACAAGCACTATGTGATCATTGCCGTCTTCGGCGCACGCCCGGATTATCTCCCCGCGTTCCTCTTTCCGGAAGAAGGCACGATCTATTTCACCAATGAGCAGTATAAATTCAAGTCTGGCGGCAACTGGATACAGAACGTAGGCCAGATTGAAATTTTTGATGAGAATGGAAAGGCGCTACTCCCGAACCCGATTCCGTTCTCCACAAAAGTTAAACTGCCGCCACTGACTACCGAAAATTTTGATGTGGTCTATAAGGGCGGGAAAAACACAGTGCGCTACAAGATGAACATTGAGAAAGACCTTGCTGTGCTGCCCCATCACCAGCAAGCCGCGAAGATCACCGTATCTGCACCGAAGGCAACCACCGCCCCATCGACTGCTACTACAGCGCCGACTGCCATCCCTGTTGGTCCGACGCGCGTCTCTGCCTATCCGACCAATACGCCGCGCTTCCGTGCCGCCTATCCAACGAATACGCCGCGTTTTATTCCTTCCGCAACATCACCCTCCGCCTCAACTCCACCAACCGAAAACCCGCTGTCGATTCTCGAAACCGACTATACGCCGGAAATCATGGCGCTATATGATGATGACGCATTCATCATCGTCAACGATACAGACAAGCCCGCCGATATTTCCAATCTGAAGATTCGCTATCAGGGCAAGATTCTGGAAGCGAAGCGCTGGGCGAGTGTCGTTCCGATGGATTTGACGAAATTCCCGGCAGATCATTGTCTGATGCTGGAAACCTCCAATAGCAAGCCATTTATCCCGGAAGCCTGCAAGCTCGTGAGCGCGGTGATCTGGGTTCCCGAAGAGCGCGCATTCTGGCATCAGGCGGGGTTTGAAATCCTGCGCGGGAACAATGTTGTTGCTACCTGTGAAGTTCTCGAACAGCATGATGAGGATGAATGCGAGGCTGTCTGGCGATAGTGCAACGATTGCCCGGTGATCGAAAGTACAACCTTACGTGCGTTTCGCCGTCCTATGATATGATGAGATCGAACAGGTTGTACATAACACATGCCAGAACCCATCATTTTAATTCAGAATGGGCATCCTACACGCGCGGATGCCCTGAAAAACCGCGCTGTTTTGCTGGAAACAGCGTGGCGTTTATTCTCTGAACAGGGTGTCGAAGATGTTTCCATGTCTGCGATTGCCGAAGCTGCGGGGCTTGGCAAGGGGACGCTCTATCGCCACTTCCAGAGCAAACACGAAATCTGTGAAGCTCTCCTCGATAAAGACCAGCGCGACCTACAGGCACGCACGCTGGAACTCATGGGCAAGCCGGGCGACCCGCGCGAGAAATTGCGCTGGTTTCTGCGCGAAGTGGTCAACTTTGCCGAGGAACACCGACTCCTGTTTTTCGCTGCTGTTGGCGCGGAACTATTGGTTCACCCGGCGCATTGGTGGTGGCGGCAAACCATCCGCGCGTTGCTTATCCAGATGCGAATCAAAGGCGATCTCGAATATCTTACCGATATGATTTATGCACAGGTCAGCGTAAATACGCTGCAATATATGCGCCAAATCCGGGAATATTCAACCGAGCGCGTGCTTTCCGGCGTCTACGACGTAATCGATCACCTGGCTCTCTAATCTCTCTCTAATGTATGATTTGAGAGAGTGGGTAAGTCTCTGTAATATGTAAAACGGACTATAGTCCGCTTCGGTAATATCACAGGGAGATTCTACTCATGGCTACGTATAAATTTGACACCACCCATTCTGCCGCCGATTTTTCTGCCCGTCACATGATGATCAGCATCGTTCGCGGCAGCTTCAAGAATGTCACTGGTACACTCACCTATGACCCGGCAAACCCCGCCGCCTCGAAGGTTGAAGCGACCATTCAGACCAGCCAATTCACTGGTACAGGCCTGGAACAGCGCGACGGACACCTGAAATCGCCGGATTTCCTCGATGTGGAAAAATATCAGACGATCACTTTCAAATCCACGAAGGTCGAACCGAACACAGATGGTACAAAGGCAGTCGTTACAGGCGACCTGACTATCAAGGATGTCACGAAGTCTGTTTCCTTCGAGGCGGAACTGCTCGGCAAGGGCAAGAATTTTCAGGGTGAGGAAGTGCTGGGCTTCAGCGGTCACACGAAGATCAACCGCGAAGACTGGGGTCTGACTTGGAACATGGCTCTGGAAACAGGCGGCTGGCTGGTCGGCAAGGAAATCACAGTGAACCTTGAAGTCGAAGCTGTCAAGGTTCCCGAAACCGAAAAGGTTACGGCGTAATTTCGCCTGACCAGATAGCGTAGCGATGACCAACCACCAGATGCAGAGACGCACTGGTGGATTTTTTATTTCTCATGGTCGGTAACGGGACAAAAAAACGGGGCGTCGCCGTTAATGCGCTGCGCCCCGCTATCCGCCGCTGCTGCCGCCATTAACTTCGATGTACTGTCTCCAGGCATCCGGGCCACTGCCCACCGCGATGACGAGGTAGCTGGTACGGGGAATTTTGGGTTCCCAGCGCAGTTTCATGCCTGCCTCTTCTGGCAGACGATCCCCCTTGCGATGATTGCAGACATAGCACGCGCAGGCCGTATTGCTCCATGTATCCCGCCCGCCACGCGAACGCGGCAACAGGTGATCTACCGTGAAGTCGATCTTGCCCACGACTTGCCCGCGCAATGTATCGCCAGGACGGACACCGCAATAAATGCAGGTGTAGTTATCCCGCGCGAGGATACCTTTGCGGCTCCACTGCGCCTTACGGCGGGGTACGTTGATATAGGTTCGTAGTGCGATGACTGACGGCACAGGGAAGGATGCTGATACCGTTTTGAGAGATCGCCCCGATTGCTCCACAACCGTCGCCTTACCCGCCAACAACAGGTTGATGGCGCGCGGAATGGAAATAATCGCCAGCGGTTCCCAGCTATTGCCGTTCAGTAGTAGTACACGCCCTTGCAAAATTCTCAGACCTCCCCAGTCAGCGACTGGACTCGTCTCGTTCGTTTACGCAGGATTGCAGAAATTGAATGGTACTGACACGACCAATTGTGATTATACGCTCATAGGTACATTTTGCGCTAGGGTGTGCCTGCGATTGAAACCGAGTTTTAACAGGTCTTAATAGACCTTGCAGCGGCAGCGCAGGGGAAACGCAGGGATCGGGCGGGGCTTACTTATGACAATTGTCATATCCATTCATGACAGGAATCAGAAGTGTGGACAGAAACCCATGACGGCAAACAGTATCAGGAAAAATCGTTTAACTGTTATGATTCACATAGAAAATTTCCAGCCACAACCCGGATAAAATTTATTGGCATCATTGTGCCTTTGAAAGGACGACGAGGCATCTTCATGTACCAGAAACAACCCGTCATTCGCACTACGATCATTGTTTTCGCCAGTCTTTTTGCACTCCTGCTTTTGCTGATTTTTCCAGCAATGCCCGCCAGCGCCAGCGCCACCATTGTTGGAGTAGATGCCAATAATGGAAATTCTGGACAATATATTTCAATTAGGCTGAATAGTTCGGGTTTTGCTGTGGTTGCATACTATGCGGAACAGGATCAGGATTTACGGGTCGCCGTATGCAACGACGCCAACTGTACCAACCCAACCATCACCATTGTGGATAGTACGGGCAACGTCGGGTCATATACCTCGCTGGAACTGAACAGCAGCGGCAACCCGGTCATTAGCTATCGTGATGTTACCAACGCTGATCTGAAAGTAGCTGTCTGTGGCAATGCGACCTGTACCAGCGGCAACACGCTCACAACGGTGGATAGCGCCGGGATTGTTGGGTCATATACCTCGCTGGAACTGAACAGTAGTGGCAACCCGGTCATCAGTTATAGTGATTCGTCCAACAGCGATTTAAAAGTGGCGGTCTGTGGTAACGCAACGTGTACCAGCGGCAACACCCTGACGACAGTGGATAGTACCGGGATTGTTGGGCAATATACCTCGCTGGAATTGAACAGCAGTGGCAACCCGGTCATCAGCTACTATGATAACAGCAACACTGCCCTGAAAGTGGCGGTCTGTGGCAACGCAACGTGTGCCAGCGGCAACACGCTGGTACAGGTGGATAACACCGGGAGCGTTGGGTGGGATAATTCACTGGCAATCAACGCCAGTGGCAACCCGGTCATCAGCTACTATGATGATACGAACTTTGATCTGAAAGTGGCAGTCTGCGGCAACGCAACGTGTAGCAGTGGCAACACCCTGACGACAGTGGATAGCACCGGAGACGTTGGCTGGTATACCTCACTGGCAATCAACGCCAGTGGCAACCCGGTCATCAGTTACTATGATATTAGCAACACCGATGTAAAAATGGCACTGTGCGGCAATGCGACGTGTAGCAGTGGCAACACCCTGACGACAGTGAATAATACCGGCAGTGTTGGACACTATACTTCGCTGGCCTTGAATAGCAGCGATCTTCCAGTCATTGCCTACAAAGATAGTTCAACACTGGCGCTCACCGTTTCAATTTGCTCAAATGTCACATGCAGTGTTTCCATCGTCAAAAACATTGATATTGGACACGGTGTCGGGCAGTATAGCTCGATAACGCTGAACAGCAGCGGCAACCCCGTTATCAGCTACTACGATTCCCTGAATGGCGATCTGAAACTTGCAGTTTGTGGAGATGCCCTCTGTAGCAGCAAAACGCTAACTATCGTCGATAGCGCTGGATCAGTTGGGCAATATAGCTCAGTGGTGCTGAATGGCAGTGGCAACCCGGTCATCAGTTACTATGATGTTAGTAACCAGGATTTGAAAATAGCCGTGTGCGGCAACCCGACGTGTACCAGCGGCAACACCCTGACGACGATAGATAGTACCGGAGATGTGGGGTGGTATACCTCGGTGGTGTTGAACAGCAGCGGGAACCCGGTTATTGCCTACTATGATTCCAGTTCCGGTGGTTTACAAATTGTGGTCTGCGGCGATACGACATGCAGCAGCGGCAACACCATCAACACCGTTGACGGCAATCCCGGTGTCGGCATCTACGCTACGCTGAAACTCAATAGCAGTGGGAACCCCATCATCAGCTATTACGATCAGACACAACAGGACCTGAAAGTTGCGCTGTGCAATGATGCTGTCTGTTCCAGCCCAACCTTGACTGCCGTCGACAGCACGGGAGATACCGGGCGAAACGCCGTGATGGTGTTGAACAGCGGCGGGAACCCCGTCATTAGTTACTACGATGTAACCAATACTGATCTGAAACTGGCGGTCTGCGGCGATCCGGCCTGTTCGAGTGGCAATACCCTGTCCACTGTCGATAGTACCGGGAGTGTTGGGCAATATACCTCATTGGCGTTGAACAGTAGCGGTAATCCGGTCATTGCCTACTACGATGTGACCTATGGCAACCTAAAGGTGGTTGTATGTGGTGACGCGACCTGTTCCAGCAGTAACAGCCTGACCACTCCTGATAGCGCTGGCGATGTTGGACGGTTTACTTCCGCGAAACTGCGCGCCGATGGTCGTCTATTCGTGAGTTACTACGATGTGACCAACACCGACCTGAAACTATATACCAACGACACACCT
>CAYSOC010000098.1:0-24835 GCA_964432445.1 uncultured Anaerolineaceae bacterium | reverse complement strand
AGTTGCCGTTGGCTGCCAACTGTGATTCAACCTGCATCACATCGTAGCTCAAGACCGTTGTCAGGTTGCCAAGTTCATGCCGCAGCCCGCGTATTAATTCGCTAACAATCGTGATCGTATTAAGGTCTAAATTGGTTGACATAAGCATTTGCCAGGAGTCCTTTTCTACCCATTATTCTAAAATAATGTGAGTGACAGAAAATCTTCCAGAAGTTACAAACTTCACACAAAAATGAATTGGTGTCGTCGACGTTGAGGCTGGGATCGAAAATGCTTGCGTGCTGTCTGGACAGCCAATGATTGAACACCGTTATATGAAAAACGTAACGAATTTTTGTGGGAATAAAAATAGTTCTATGCAGTTTCACAGACTAAAGCAGATACAAGGTTTTTGGCGAAGGTAAACGGGATACAAAAATCCGGCACTGAAAATATCGTGTTTATCCAGAAAGGGAGACGACTGTAGAATGAGTCAATGATTCTACATAGATCAAGGTCATTCAAATTATGGGAAATACATCTCAATTTTCAGCGATAACGCCGCAGCTTCGGAGCCAACTGGAACAAATCTTTGGTCTTGAAAACCTTAGCACCTCCGATTCCGAACGCAGATTGCATTCGCGCGATCAATCCCATCACGAAGCGTCATTGCCGGAAGTAGTGGTTTGGCCTACTCATACAGATCAGGTTGTTGCCACTTTACAGCTTGCAAATACCAATCATATTGCTGTCACTCCCTGGGGTGTTGGCACGGGGTTGGAGGGGAATTCGATCCCGGTTTATGGTGGAATTTTAATATCTTTTGAACGCATGAATAATATTCTGAACGTTCATGCCGACGATTTTCAGGTCACGGTACAACCAGGCATCGGACATAAAGATTTGAATGCGCGCCTGGCGCGTTATGGCCTGTTCTTTCCACCTGATCCCGGTGCGAATGCATCTATTGGCGGAATGCTTGCCAACAATGCGGCAGGTATACGGACGGTGAAATATGGGGCAACCAAAGATAACGTACTTCGGATGCAGGTCGTCCTCGCAGATGGCCGCCTTATTCAGGTTGGGTCACGTTCCATAAAACAATCATCGGGTTACGACCTGCTCCATCTATTTGTGGGCAGTGAGGGAACTCTGGGCATTATCACCGAGGCAACCTTGAAGCTGACTCCTGTCGCCAGCTTTATGAGCGCAATGGTAGCCGCCTTTGAATCCGTAGACGCCGCTATTGCAACAGTAGTAGCAATACGTGGTAGTGGTCTTGAACCCGCCGCGCTTGAGTTTCTGGATGCTGCTCACTGTATGATGCTCGCCTCGGCAGAAGGGCTTGACTTGCTGCATAAACCCACCCTGTTTATGGAATTTCATGCGGCTGGTAAACCGGCGCTGGATTATGGTCTGGAAATGGCACAAACCATTTGTACAGAAATGGGGGCAATTCGCGTCAAGGCCACAGCCGACCCCATAGAACGAAAGCAATTATGGTTTGCCCGCCATGCTTCCTATGAAATTCTGGTGCGCCACCATCCCGGCAAGCAATTTTTTATCAACGATGTAGCCGTACCATTGAGTGCTTACCCGGCGATGATTCGTGCTATTGAGCAAATAAGAGTGCAAGCCGGAGTTACTGCCTACATGATCGGACATGCAGGGGATGGGAATATTCATGTGGATATCCCGTTTGATGACGATGCTTCCTACCGACAGGCACTTCGTCTTAATCAGCTAATCGTTCAGCAGGCGCTGGCGCTGGAAGGAACTGCAACCGGGGAACACGGTGTTGGGTTGGGCAAAGCCCAATTCATGATGGAAGAACATGGTCTTGCGTTGGATGTAATGCGCAGTATAAAACAGACCCTGGACCCAAATGGTATCCTGAATCCGGGCAAGATTTTCCCCTGAACTTCAGCGTATGGATATGACCGTGCAGTATCCAGAGCAGGATTAAAGATTAACAGCACATTTGTGAATCAATAATCGACTATAATAATCCATGTCCGATTTTTGACGGGGATACCAAGCGTATGCACAAAAAGTCACTATTCCGCCTCGCTGCCACTCTGTTCGTGTTTATATTGTTAGTCGGCAGTATTGGGGCTGGAACCACACAGATACAGGCTGCACCCGCCACACAGACAGCACCAGCACTCTTTGGCGACGGTAATGCCGCCGATGCGCCCGCAGGCTATAGCAGCAAGCTGGCACAAACAGCCGCCGCGATTCGGAGCCGTTATGTCACGCTCAATCTGGCGTTGCTTTCCAACCCTTCGGAATATGCGATGGGGATTTCGCCAAACAAACTCACCCTCAACATTTTTTCAGACATCACTCTCAGCGTCTCGCCCATCGCAATCAACACAATTTATGGCTACAACGGCCATACCTGGGTAGGACGTGTCGATGGCAACCCCTGGAGCGAAGTGCTGATCACCGTGATGGAGGGTGGCTGGATTCACGGCTATATCTCCAACGGAATGCAACTCTTCACACTGGCAACCGCCAAGCCTGGTTTGTATTCAATCACGCAACAGGATCAAAACGTGTTTGCGCGGATGGAACAACGCCCGATAGCCCCGCCACAAATTCCTGCCGCGTATGCCTCCAAGCCAATGCTTTCAACAAAACGGCTTACGGAAGGCGACACCGGCCCTACCATTGATGTGTTTGTTGTCTATTCCAACGACGCCAAAACAGCCGCTGGCGGTGTGCAGGCGATGGAAGCCGAAATCAACACAGCAATCGCTTCCGCAAATCAGGCATATAGCAACAGCGCGATCACGCAACGTGTTCGTCTGGTTGGCACATATAACGCGAACTATACCTCCGTGAACTTTGACACCGATCTAAGCAATCTGTCAGGCACAAGCGACGGTATCATGGATGAAGTCCATACTTTCCGTGAGTACAAAAAAGCCGACCTTGTGGCAATGTTCACGAACAACACGGAATTCTGCGGTCTGGGCTATCTGATGACAACTGTCAGCACCAGCTTCGCTTCCAGTGGTTTCTCTGTGACTTCGCGTCAGTGCATCAGCAATATGTCGTTCCAGCACGAAATGGGACACAACGAAGGCGCTCACCACGATGTTGGTAGCGCTGGTGGTCAGGGTGCGTACTCCTATTCCTATGGATTTGTAAACCCAAGCAACCTGTTCCGCACTGTCATGGCTTATAACGTCTGCGGTTGCCCGCGCGTGAACTGGTTCAGTAACCCGAACGTAACCTATAACGGCAATGCTGCCGGATCAGCCAACGCCAACAACGCGCTGACGCTTAACAATACACTGCCAACAGTGCGTGATTTCCGTCAATCCGTTACGCCTAAAGTCGATACTCTTGGTGTCTATCGGCCTTCAACCAATACCTTCTTTCTACGTAACAGCAATACCTCCGGGTTTCCAGATATTGCCTTCATCTTCGGCTCCGGCACGAACCTGTATCCGGTTGCGGGCGACTGGGATGGCAACGGCGTAGATAGCGTCGGTGTCTATGATAGCAGCACGGGCGTATTCAGCCTGCGCAACAGCAACAGCGCAGGAGCGGCAGACTATACGCTTGTCCTCGGCAACCCGAACGATACTCCCTTCGCTGGTAAATGGGCGTCGGATATGACGGGCGATGGTGTTGGCGTTTATCGAAACAGTAACGGCATCCTCTATCTGAAGAAGACGCTGGCAACAGGCTTCGCGGATTACTTCGCCATTCTGGGGAATCCCGGCGATCAAGGTGTTGCAGGCGACTGGGATGGTAACGGACTCAGCAGCCCCGGCGTCTATCGTTCCAGCAATGCAACCTTCTACATGACCAATCTTGTTCCCTCCGGCGTGGTCACTGGCGACTATGCAGTTGTCTTCGGTGCAGGTACAGAACTGCCTGTTATCGGCGACTGGACTGGCGTGAATCATTCCGGTGTCGGCTTGTTCCGTCCGTCGGATGGCTTCAACTATCTGAAGAACAGCCTGACGAATGGTATCTCCGACATTAACGTCTACTTCGGCGCGAACGGTGACCGTCCTATCGCTGGTAAATGGGTCGCTGGCCCAGTGCCGCCGATGCTCGATAGCAAGCCAAGCCTGAACGGTGTTATCGTTCCCGGCAATAGTTCTGGCGGCAATGCCAATCCGGTTGAACCCGGTTCGGGCGACTAATCGCTTCTAACCAGTTTGGTCTGCATTCAACGAGAATGCAGACCAGCCTAATACCTCACAGAAACCCCGGCAAAAATTTTATCCTGTGGCATACTGAAATCATCCACAAAGGGGAATATTATGTATATGACAGAAGGCACAACGGCTACTCCGGTTGAACAACCACGTTCCAATATCATTTTGGGTTTAATTGTTGGACTCATCGCAGGCATTATCGGAGCGTTGGTCTGGGGGGTGGTGGTTGCAGGGTTGGAGGTGCGTTTTCCCTATCTTGCCCTTGTAATCGGGTTCATGGTTGCTGCCGGGGTTATCGTGGGCGGGCGTGGAAAAGGCTTTTTCTATGGTTTGATCGCTGCTCTGATCACGCTTGCCTCGCTACTGGCGGGCAACATTTTGTCGCAGGTTTTTATGGAAACAAAGGACACCGGACAATCTATCAGCAAAATTATTCAAGTGCTTCTCAGGAAACCAGACGTTGCAATAGAAATATTAAAAGAAAGTATGACATTTTTGAATTTCGGGTTTACCGTAGCCGCCGTTGTTGTCGCTTATATCGTGGCGTTCGGGGGGACATTGCCCCGTCGCAGCCCTCAGACGGTAGATGATGGCGGGTTTCGGGATAGCTGAACCTCGCGCTCCATCTGCTCCATTTTCCCGGCGTTTTCCAGCGTTGCTTCCTGTAGCCATTCCAGCTTGCCGCGCACATCCAGAATCGCCAGTTCCGCCTTCAGGTTGACCTGGTGATTGAGTTCCGCCTGAATGCGATCCAGGCGATCCTGTCGTCGCTGGTTGATCAAAATGAGGGGCGTTGCCACTGCGCTCACGAGCGTCAGGATTGTAACGAGTGTAAAAAATTCTGGTGGTTCATCCCACACGCCCAAAACTCCGGTGGTGTTCAAAAACATCCATACAGATGTGAATGCCAGCAGGATTGTCAGATATTTCCACGAACCCATCAGATTCGCGGCACGGCTTGCCAGCTTTTGCCAGATCGAGAGTTCGCTTTCCAGCATTTGCACTGCGTCGCGCGGGCGTTCGGCAACCAGCGTCGTGGTTTGTTTCAGACGTTGCGCAAGGACATTGATCATGTGCATTGCCGCTTGTGGGTGTTCCAGAAAAAACTGACTGATAATCTCGCGGCGCAGTATCAGAAGTTGGGTTGCTTCGGTTGCGCGGGCGTTGGTGGTACGCGGGCTACCATCGAACAAGGTTACCTCGCCAAAGAATCCGCCTGCTTCTACAACAGAGAGCTTTATGGTTTGATCATGTTCGTTATAAATGAAAATATCAATTTTTCCGCTGAGGACGATCATCAGTGCGCCGCCGGGGTCGCCGCGCGAGAAGAGCATTTCGCCCGCCCGATAGTTGCGAAACTCCGTTTGTGGCGCAATCACGGCCAACGCATCCACATCCAGAGTCTGTAGTAATGGGATGGTTGCCAGCAAATTGACCGCATCAAAATTCGTTGGATTCATGTTAGAAATGTCCTACGTTTTAGCACTCCGGGGGTGAGATTGCTAAAATCCTCTTGACTTCTATTCCCAATCCCCCTAATATTATACACAGCGTTAGCACTCATACACTGCGAGTGCTAAATTCCGTTGAAAGAATAGTATCAACAGGAGTTAATTAGAAATGACGAACGCTTCCAAAGTCAAGGTCAATCTGCGTCCCCTCGGTGATCGCGTGATTGTCGAACCTTCCGAAGGCGATGAAGTAACGGCAGGCGGCATCCTCCTCCCGGAAACCGCAAAGGAAAAGCCACAGCAAGGCACAATTATCGCGTCTGGCCCAGGCCGTCGTGATGATGCCGGCAAGTTGGTCGAACTCGATGTCAAGAACGGTGACAAGGTACTCTATGCCAAGTATGCCGGGACAGAAATCAAGATCGGTGGCGTGAAGTATTTGATCCTCAAGGAAAGCGACATCCTCGCGGTTGTCGAAGGCTAATTTCAAGGAGTAATGTAAGAAAATGGCAAAGCAACTTATTTTCTCGGAAGAAGCCCGTCGCAGCCTCAAGCGCGGTGTGGATAAGGTCGCTGATGCAGTCAGCACCACCCTCGGCCCTAAGGGTCGTAACGTTGCGCTCGACAAGAAGTTCGGCGCACCGACAGTCACCCACGACGGCGTGACCGTTGCAAAGGAAATCGAACTGGATGATCCGTTCGAGAACATGGGCGCGCAACTCCTCAAGGAAGCCGCCACCAAGACCAACGACATCGCTGGCGACGGTACGACAACCGCTACCGTTCTCGCCCAGAACATCGTCAACGAAGGTCTGAAGAACGTCGCCGCTGGTGCGAACCCCATGCTCCTGAAGCGTGGTATCGAAGCCGCGACCAAGAAGGTTGCCGAATCGATCCGCGCGATGTCCGTGCCGATCAACACAAAGGAAGAGATCGCCGCTGTTGCTTCGATCTCCGCGCAGGACGCCACCATTGGTAACCTGATCGCCGATGTGATGGACAAAGTTGGCAAAGACGGCGTGATCACCGTTGAAGAGAGTCGTGGTCTGGAATTCGAGACTGAATACGTCGAAGGTATGCAGTTTGATCGCGGCTACATCAGCGCCTATTTTGTGACCTCCCCCGACACAATGGAATCGGTCATTCAGGACGCCTACATTCTGATCTACGAAAAGAAGATCAGCGCTGCTCAGGACATCGTTCCGATTCTCGAAAAGCTGCTGCAAATTGGCAAGCGTGAACTGGTCATCATCGCGGAAGACATCGACGGTGAAGCACTGGCGACGCTCGTTCTGAACAAGCTGCGCGGTATGCTCAACGTCCTCGCGGTGAAGGCTCCGGGCTTCGGTGATCGCCGTAAGGCCATGCTCCAGGACATCGCTGTTCTGACAGGCGGCACGGTCATCAGCGAAGACACTGGCCGTAAGCTGGAAACCGTCTCGCTGAACGACCTCGGACGTGCTGGCAAGGTTGCTTCCACAAAAGACGACACCACCATCATCGATGGCGCTGGCGACGAGAAGGCAATCAAGGGCCGTATTGCTGAAATCAAGGTCGAAATCGACAACAGCACCAGCGACTATGACCGCGAGAAGCTCCAGGAACGTCTGGCGAAGCTCTCCGGTGGTGTCGCCGTGATCCGCGTCGGTGCGGCTACCGAAACCGAACTCAAGGAACGCAAGCACCGCGTCGAAGACGCCCTGAGCGCGACCCGTGCTGCTGTTGAAGAAGGTATCGTTCCTGGTGGTGGCGTCGCTCTGGTGAACGCCGTCCGCGCGCTCGATGACCTCAAGCTGAACTACGACGACGAGACGACAGGCGTGGCAATCCTCCGTCGTGCGCTCGAAGCCCCTATGAAGAAGATTTCCGCGAACGCCGGACAGGATGGCGCGGTCATCATTCAGCAGGTTCGTCGTGAGCAGGATGCCAAGAAGAACGCCCGCATCGGCTACGATGTGATTTCTGGTGAATTCGTGGACATGATCGAAGCGGGCATCATTGACCCGGCGAAGGTCACACGCGGCGCTCTGGAAAACGCAGCAAGCATCGCCGCGATGATCCTCACCACCGAAGCACTGGTGACGGACATCAAGGAACCGGAGAAGGCTTCCGCCGCTCCGCCAATGCCGGAATATTAATTCCGAAACCAGCCACTAACGGCTAATCTGGAATAGAGGAAGCGCTCCTGCTCAAATGACAGGGGCGCTTTTTATACGGAATCCGGGGATGAACTGATTAAAGATCGACCTACATCAAAGCCTAGAAGAACTGGAACTACGTCATTTAATTTTGCGCGTTTGGCTCCCGCGTGATACACTGCACGCCATGCGGCAAGCGACATTGAGATGGTTCTAAACATGATCGAGCCTCAAGCACTGCTCAAGCAGGTTTTCCCGAACATGGAACAGGACGCACTGGCGGAGATGGTGCGCTATGCGCGTCTGAACAGCTACCCACCAAACACATTGCTCTGCCGGGAAGGTGCGGAAGAGAGCGTTTTTTATATTATAGGCGAAGGCCGGGTCGAAATCACCAAGAGTTACGAAGAGGGCGGCGAAGAGCATCGCTTGCGTACCTCTGGACCCGGTGATTTTTTTGGGGAGATGGCACTGATTGCCAACTCACCCCGCAACGCCAATGTGCGCACACTCGAAACCACAACAGTATTGGAAATTGATAAACCGCTGTTTATCGAAATGCTGCGCTATAGCCCATCTGTCGCTCTGACGATGTTCCGCATTGCAGTAGACCGAATGCGTGCCAACGACCAACGCGCCATGAAAGAGATTGCACAACAGAAACAGGAAGTCGAACGCGCCTACGCGGAATTGCAGGTTCAGGAAAAACAGCGCTCCGACTTTTTGACGACTCTCTCACACGAACTCCGTACCCCGCTAACTTCTGCCAATGGCTTCATGCAGTTTATCAAAAGCGGAAACATCACCGGCCCTGCACTGAATATGGCGCACGATAAGATTAGCGCTGGCCTTGAGCAGATCGTCAGCCTCGTCAACGATTTGTTGTTCGTGCAAGAGATGGATTTGATCGAACCTGCATTGCGCCCGGTGGACTTGCGCGAAACGATTACTCGCATCACCGAAGAGACGGAAGATGATGCCTTTTCCAACGAGGTCGAAGTCAGTGTCGAAATCCCGGACGAGTTACCGGAAATCAAGGCTGATCCTGACGGGCTGGCGCGCGCCTTGTACGCCATCCTCGATAACGCGATTAAGTTCTCTCCAAATGGTGGACAGGTATTAATTCGTGTGACAGTAGATACGGCGGGTGTGAATATCTCTGTTCACGATCCTGGTATCGGGATTGATCCCGAATTTCTACCGTATATTTTCGAGCGTTTCCGCCGCATTGATAGCTATAAAGAGCATGTATTCGGGGGGATTGGGCTGGGGTTGGCGATTGCCAAGCACCTCATCAACAGCTTTGGTGGTTCGATTAGCGTACAAAGCGAAGTGGATCAGGGGAGTGTCTTTACAGTGCATCTCCCGGCGCTGATTGGCAGCAAGCCGGGAAATTCTGCGAGCGAGGCCGCGACGGTCTAGCGATTAGTCTGCTGCACCATTATCAGCCGGGTTCACTGCGCCTGTCTGGTTTTGTGAACCGGATACCAGAATATTTGGATTCGTCAGCAACGGCTGATCAAGCGGGGCATTGTTCCAATTACCTGTGACTGGAATATCTCCTGCTGCGCCATAGGCAAAGATGTTATTTGCGCCACCACCGGAAGTTACCCAGTCTTTCAGGTAGAACAACCCGTTATTCCAGACTCCAATTCCTGAGAACCCGGTCCCTGTCCAGTCGCCAGCGATAGGCGTACCGCCAGACATTCCGAACGTTAGAGCCGCATCAGACATCACAACACCGTTAGTCACCTGATTGCTCAGATAGAAAACAGTGTTGGAAGGGCGAAACACGCCCGGACTGGCAAAGCCGTTTCCGTTCCAGTCTCCTGCAATCCCAACGTCACTCGGATTACCAAGTACCATATAGTAATCGGCAAAACCGCTGGTTAGCTGTTTTTTCAGATAGATGATACCGTTGGTAGGGCGGAATACGCCTACGCCTGCACCCACCATCGTGGAGTCCCATCGTCCGGCAAGCGGGGTGTCGCCCGGATTACCCAGGACAAGCGTATAATCCGGCGCGCCGTTGGTATTGCTGTTGCGCAACGAAAACACGCCTGTACTGGTGTTATAGACGCCGACAGTATCCGAACCGTTGCCATCCCAGTCGCCAGTTACGGGCAGGTTGCCGGGGCTACCAAAGGTAACAGTCAAATTGGGCGAACCCGTTGTATTGCTATTACGCAGATAGAATGTCCCGTTGCGATAAATCCCTGTTTTATCCGGGGGTGCAACTGTACCGGATTGAACAACCTCAAATGCGCTACCGGGTACGGTCTTCATCTGATTGAGGTCTTCATCGTCCCAGCGTATATCGTTCGAGCCGGAGATATACCAGTTCGAGCCATTATCCGCGACGATCATGCCATACTTCTTGAGCGCGGTCAGAATCACCAGCGAATTGCCCGTGAACCCACTCAGGTTATAGCTGGCCTTCAGGCGCAACCGCAGACCCATCGGAGGGCGGTTCGGGTTGGTATCGTCAGACGCATAGTGTGTCGCCGGATGAATATATTTATGTTGTGTGATCGAAACGGTAAAACGCAGGGCGTGAGTGATGACACCAGATTGCACTTCATCATAGCGAACCAGTCCGGGCAAAATCGGCAAGCCCGCCGCGTCTGCGGATGTCCAGCCATCGGGACGGAGTGCATTTGAGTTCAGGTCAAAGATAGCGCCACTGCCTGCTGTCCAACTCGAACCGCCTGCGGTGGCGTGATAGAGTTCATAGAGTTTGCAGTTGCTGGTATTCACCGCGAGGATGTGTCTGTCGCTTCCGGCTTCGACAGGCGTATTCAACGGAATTGGATAGGGGCCGGGGTCGCTCTGGTCGCCAAATTCATTGAACGTGACGGGAACCATTGTGGAGCCATTCGTCACGATATATGGAATCCCATAGGTGGGATCAGAGCCGAAGTCCGGGTGTAGATTTGTACCTCCGCCAATGCTATTGATGAAGTTGGCAGAATTTGGGTCTAGTGGATCATTGGATATATCGCGGTTCCAGGTGTTGTTGTCCGGGAAAATCTTGCAACCGCCTATGGTTGGCGTGTTCGAGGGGGTGGCCTGCGCGTTGAGGCCGGGGAGCGCACCGAGCAAGAGCAGGGTGAGCAACACGGCGAAAATACGAAAACGAGCCATCATTGCGTCTCCTAAATAAAGTGTGACTCTATAATTTGGGATAAATCACACTGCCTCTCATTGTATAGTTCTTTACATGGTTTTGAAGAGTTCCACAGTACCACGCTGACATTTTTTAATGATTTCGGAACATATTCCAGACAATTCGACAATGCTTCGATTGATCTACACAACTTCTACATAACTTTTGAATACAATCTCAACATTATGGATTGAACGAACGATCTGATTCACATTTGGATGCTCAGGGACATCTCATATATATTTTATAAAAAACTGTTTATAGTTAGAGAAGTCAAGGGTTTTAATACCAATGGATGATACGCCTGTACAGATACCCAAAAAACGCCCCATTCAACACCTTGCCACCGCACTCCGAAAAAGCCTGCCCTTCGTGGCCGGGGTTGCCTGCGCGTATATCGCAATTCTCTTCTATAACCTTGTCTCTCCTCCGCCACGCCCACTCAGTCAACAGGATGTAGACACCAGTATCGCTAACGCGATTGCGTCCGTGACTCCGCGTGCTGCTTATTCTGCCTATGTCTATCAAATCATCCAGCCCTCGCTGGTATTGATCGAGGCAGAAGCCAATGGTAAAGACGATAAAAAAGAGGAACGGCTTGGTACAGGCGTTATCGTAAATGACGATGGATTGATCCTAACCAGTTTGCATGTGGTAGCGGATGCAACCAGCATTCAACTCACCTTTGCCGATGGCACAGAATCCAAAGCAAAGGTTGTTGTCAAGCAGCCGGAAAACGATATCGCGGTCTTGCAACCCGGCAAACTTCCAGAAAAGTTCATCCCGGCAACACTTGGAAATCCTGGTGCAGTAAACGTTGGGGATGAGGCGTTCGTTGTAGGGCATCCCTTCGGCCTCTATGATTCGATGAGTGCGGGCGTAATCTCTGGTACAAATCGTTCGTTCAAACGCCCCGACAGCAAAGACAGTCTCAAGAATCTGATTCAATTCGATGCGGCGGCGAACCCCGGCAATTCTGGCGGCCCCCTGCTCAACCGGAATGGGGAAGTGATCGGCATTGTTGCCGCGCTTCTGAACCCTACCGAACAGGAAGTATTTATCGGTATCGGCTTTGCTGTGACTATCATGGCTGCGGGTGGCGCTATCGGCCTGCCGCCACTCTAGGAATGTTCTTACAGTTACAAAAGGATAAACGGCGGTCATGAATAATAATCCCAGGTACGAGAAATCAATGGAACGCCTCCTCTACGAAGTCAAGAAAATCATCGTCGGGCAGGACAATCTTCTGGAGCGTATGGTAGTCGCGCTCCTCGCACGTGGGCATATTCTTGTCGAAGGCGTCCCCGGACTGGCGAAGACGATGGCGATCAAGACGATGGCAGAATCTATTGGCGGCAATTTCAAGCGTATCCAATTCACGCCCGATCTCGTTCCTGCTGATTTGGTCGGGACGCGCATTTATAATCAGAAAACGGGCGAATTTGATACCTCGTTAGGGCCAGTATTTACCAACTTGCTGCTGGCGGATGAAATCAACCGCGCACCTGCTAAAGTCCAGAGCGCATTGCTCGAAGTGATGCAGGAGCGTCAGGTCACGATTGGCGGTACAACTCACAAAGTACCGAAGCCGTTCCTCGTACTGGCAACGCAGAACCCCATCGAAACCGAGGGAACCTATCCCCTTCCAGAAGCGCAGGTTGACCGTTTCATGATGAAAGTTCTTGTCGGCTATCCGACCACAACCGAAGAATTTGTCATTGTGGAGCGTATGACCAGCGCCCTTCAGTCGGTACAGCAGGTTCTGACTACAGATCAATTGCTAGGCTTGCAGGAGCAGGTAGATCGCGTTTATGTAGACTCGGCGCTGATTGAATACTCGGTGAAGATGGTCACCGCTACCCGTCAGCCAAAAGAACTTGGGCTGAAAGACCTTGAACATTACATCACCTTCGGCGCAAGCCCGCGCGCCTCGATCAATATTATTCTCGCAGCAAAGGCATTGGCGTTTGTGCGCGGGCGCGATTATGCACTGCCACAGGATTTGCTGGATATAGCGTTCGACGTTATCCGCCATCGTCTGGTGCTGTCCTATGAGGCGCTGTCGGATAACGTGACTGCGGATGATCTGCTCAAGAAGATCATCGCAAAGATTCCCGTCCCTGTCGTTCCTCTACGTGAACACGCCAATGGACGCTCCTGAACGTATCCTGCAACGATTGGACTGGCAGGTGGTGCGCCGCCTTGACGGGTTGCTACAGGGTGACTATCGCAGCCTGTTTTATGGCTATGGGCTGGATTTTGCCGATCTGCGCGAATATCAGGAGGGTGATGATGTGCGGTACATCGACTGGAATGTCACCGCCCGCATGAATACGCTGTATATTCGGCAATATCTCGAAGATCGGGAGATTATGGCGTGGTTCCTGCTCGATCTCAGCCCATCACTGGATTTCGGGACAGTCGAAACCGAAAAACGTACCATGTTGATCGATTTCGTCACGACGTTTGCGCGGTTGCTGACACGACATGGCAACCGTGTTGGTGCAATGTTCTACGCAAATAATCGGGTAGAAAAATTGATCCCGACGCGCGGCGGACGCAATCAGGTTTTGCGGATCGTCAACGATTTGCTCAAACAACCACGCGCGACTCATGCCCCCGAAACCGATCTGCTGCCATTGATCGGAAACGGCTTGAATGTCATCAAACGCCGTTCGCTGATTTTCATCATTTCCGATTTCATCTCGACACCGGGTTGGGAACGTCTGTTGAGTATTATGAATCAGCGCCATGAGGTGATTGCCGTCAATCTCTTCGATCCGCGTGAGTATGACCTGCCCGATGTTGGCCTGATCATGATGGAAGACGCCGAAACCGGAGAGCAGATTTTCGTCGATACACATGACAAGCGTTTCCGTCAGCGCTTCGCAGACGAAGCCCGCAAACGCAAGGAAACGCTGGCGCAGGTCTTCAAACGTACAGGGGTGGATGTATTGCCACTCTCCACTGAAGATGATTTGGTTCGCGCGATTATCAAATTCGCGGAACTGCGAGAGCAGCGGAGAAAGTAAGCTATGGTATTCATCTGGCCTCCCATGCTTTTGTTTCTGGTGGTGATGCCGCTGCTGATCGTGCTTTATGTTCGGTTGCAGTTGCGGCGACAGCGCCTTCTCGCCAGCTATGGCAACTCTGGTTTGTTGCGCGGTGTCACGAACAAATCAACCGAGATACGTCGCCACATCCCGCCATTGTTTTTCCTCGGTGCGCTTGGCCTCCTGTTGCTCTCGCTGGCGCGACCACAAATGGTTGTCAGCCTGCCACGTCTTGAAGGGACAGTGATTCTCGCGTTCGATGTTTCCGGCAGCATGGTTGCGGACGACCTCAAGCCGACACGCATGGAAGCTGCCAAAGCCGCCGCAAAGGATTTTGTAGAGCAGCAACCGCCAAATGTCCCTATTGGCGTTGTATCGTTCAGCGATAGCGGCATTGCCGTACAAATCCCAACCAATGATCGGGATGAAGTCCTTGCTGCCATTGAACGTCTCACGCCGCAACGCAGTACCGCGTTGGCAAATGGTATTATTGCCGCGATCAACACGTTGCTCACGGGCAAGAATACACGCTACTACACAAACCGTACACCGACGCCTGCACCAACTCCTACACCCATGCCCGCCGGAACATATGGGTCAGGGGTGATTGTCCTGCTCACTGATGGCGAAAATAATCAACAGCCTGATCCACTAACTGCTGCCAAAACTGCATCGGATCGCGGCATTCGGATTTATACTGTAGGTATTGGCAGCCCTGCCGGGACGACTGTGAAAGTGGAAGGTTTTAACATCCGCACACGGCTCGAAGAGGCTGTTCTGCAAGAAATCGCAAAACGTACAGGCGGCACATATTACAACGCGCAAAGTACCGACGAACTGCGGAGCATTTATGGCAATCTGAATCCACAGTTGGTCGTCAAACCGGAAAAGCAGGAGATTACGTATCTGTTGGCGGGAGCAAGTATTGTGCTGCTGCTGATTGGCAGTGTCTTCTCGCTACTATGGTTCAGCCGCCTGCCATAAGAGATTGGAAGGACGCAGATGGATTTGCTCTCACCCCTTGCTCTGGTTTTATTAGGATTGGTTCCGCTTTTGCTTGTGGCGTATCTATGGGTGCTGCGCCGCCGTCAGCGTGTTACTGTGCGTTATTCCAGCCTCAGCCTGATTCGCGCCGCACTCCCGGATCAGGCGCGTTGGCGTCGCCACTTTCCATTTGCGCTGATGCTGGTTGCACTTGCCAGCCTTGTGATTGCCCTGACCCGTCCGATAGCAGTGATGGCTGTCCCGACCAACCAGACGACCATCATACTGGCAATGGATGTCTCTATGAGTATGTGTTCCACCGATATACTCCCGAATCGGCTGGAGGTGGCACAGTCGGCAGCCCGAACATTTATCGAACAACAAAAGCCGGGAACACAAATCGGGATTGTTGCTTTCTCCGGCTTCGCGGAAATCGTTCAAACACCGACTACAGACGATGAAGTATTGCAAACGGCAGTTGATAGTCTGTTGACGGGACGCCGTACCGCGATTGGCAGTGGCATTTTGAGATCGCTGGATGCTATTGCCGAAATTGATCCGAGTGTACCACCGAGTAGTCCCGGCAAGCCCAACGATCCGAAGATTATACCCGTCGCCAAAGGTGCGTATGTGCCAGGCATCATCGTCTTGCTGACGGATGGCGCAAATAACGCTGGTCCACAACCGCTTATCGCCGCACAACAGGCGCTTGATCGTGGGGTACGTGTCTTCACCATCGGGTTTGGGACAGAAAAAGGTGGCGAATTTCCGAATTGTAGCCGACGCTTTTTGGGCAACGAGCCGCCTGATCCTCGTTTCGGTGGTGGTCAAGGGGGCGGGTTTGGCGGTGGCGGATTCAGCGGCGGGCAGGGTGGTGGTCCCGGCGGTGGTTTCCGCAGAGGCATCGACGAAGTGACCCTCAAGAAAGTGGCAGACTTGACAGGGGGAACGTATTCTTCGGCAGAGAGCGCGAGCGATCTGGTGCAGGTTTTCCGCGACTTGCCCACCAACCTGATCGTCAAACACGAAACGACGGAACTCAGTGTTGGTTTTGCTGCGCTTGCCGCGATTCTGGTAACAATGGCCATGACACTCTCGATGTTGTGGCGTCCGCTCACCTGAATTTTCCTTAAACCTGAAATGTTCAAAACAGAGCGTGCCTGTGTTATCCGGGTGCGCTCATTTTTTAAGTTTTTTTAAGGTGGTTTGAGTTTGAATTAACCATATACCGCGTTTTTTCCATTATAGTGATTTACGTAATGCGATTCACAAGGACACGGAAACTATGGATAGAAAACCAAAAGGTCTGACGCGACGTTCGTTTCTGGGCGGGTTGATGGCCGTGCCGCCAGTGATTGGACTTGCCAGTATCAGCGGTAATGCTCTGACCGGGTTGATACTGGCGGAAACACCTACACCTACTCCGGCATCAACTACTGCTGTGCTTTCGTGCGTCGGGACGCCATCAACTACCGAAGGGCCATATTTCGTAGATGAAATGCTCAAGCGTGTTGATATTCGCCCTGACCCAACCGATAACACCGTCAAACCGGGGGTTCCGCTCTATCTGGCTATCCATGTTTTTCAGGTGAATGGGACTTCCTGTGCGCCTCTCAAAGATGCACAGGTAGACATCTGGCATTGTGACGCCGTTGGCGCATATTCGGATGTTTCGGGCGCAGGGCAAGCCAGCACAGTCGGCAAGAAATTTCTGCGCGGCTATCAGATCACAGACAACGCTGGACTGGTCAACTTTTTGACTGTCTATCCCGGCTGGTATCAGGGGCGCACCGTTCATATCCACATCAAGATTCGCGTACCGAACGGTACAACCACCTATGAACTCACATCACAGCTTTTCTTCGATGACAAACTGAGCGACGAGATTTATAAAGTTGCGCCATACAATCAGCACACCGGACGCAGTACCAATAACACGAACGACTCTATTCTGACCGGGGCGCTCAACGATGCCAATCTTGATGCCGATGACTTCGGGACTAACGTCCTGCTTGCTGTCAGCAAGAACAAGGATAAAGATGGCTACAGTGCTGACGTGAGCATTGGGCTGGATTTGACCAAGCCCGTACCTACTTCCAGTGGTGGCAATGGTGGCCCTCCCGGTGGTGGCGGGATGCCTCCGGGTGGATCACCGCCGCCACGCCCATAAAGTAGTACAGATAGAAGCTGAAAACAGAGAAATTGGGACTGCTCTGTTTTCAGCATTAGCATCAAACTACGCTTGTTTAGCAACCCATTGAATGGTCTTCTGCACAAGTTTATCCAGCGCAGCAACGCCCATTTCAACGTGTTCGATCTTCGTATCCTCTTCGACAGTATGTGACAAACCGCGCAGGCTTTGCGTGAACAGCATGATCGTCGGGATACCTGTTTCGGCAACAGCAGTAGCATCGTGCAGTGGACCAGACGGGAGACGGTGCGCCGAGCCACTGACCTCGGTCACAGATTCTGCCGCCAGTTCGATCAGGTCGGGATGCCAGGGGCGTGGGTCGGCGTGCCAGACGTGCGTCCATTCGACAGTACACTTCTCTTCGGTGGCGATACGCGCGGCGGCTTCTTCGGCTTCTTTGAGCATCGCGGCGAGTTCATTTCCATCCAGATGGCGCTGATCAAGCGTAATATCGCTGGTGCGCGCAACGGCGGTATAGATACCCGGCACGTTAACCACATTTCCGTTTGTGCCAACGCCATTGTGACGCTTGGCAATTTCGCGTACTTCCAGCGCAAACCGTGCTGCTGCGAGGAAGGGATCACGCCGCAAACGCATCGGGGTTGAGCCAGCGTGCGCGTTCTGACCTGTGAAACGCAGCAGCTTACGATTCAGGCCAACAGTCCCAAGCACGACGCCAAGCGGCAGATTCATGTCTTCCAGCACTGGCCCCTGCTCAATGTGCAATTCAATGTAGGCGCGCCCGTTTTTGAATTGGCGATGGGCGTCCTTCATATGTTCCATATCAACGCCGTTTTCCTTGAGCGCTTCAGCGACGGTGACACCTTTCCAGTCTTTCAGAATACGGAGTTCGTCCAGATTCAACGTACCTGCTGCGGCGCGTGACCCCATCAGGCTATAACCAAAACGCGCACCTTCTTCATCCGCCCAATCCACCAGACGAACTGTAACAGGCGGCGTCCCCTGCGCAGCGACATGGCGCAACGCTTCGAGCGCACCCAACACACCGAGACAGCCATCCAGCCAGCCACCATTCGGCACAGAGTCAATGTGGCTGCCGATCCAGAGTTCTTTTTCGGATTCACCCTTGAGCGTTGCCCACAGGTTGCCCGCCTCGTCCACTTCGACAGTGACCGGAAGCGCTGCCAGTTTCTCCTTCAGCCATGCGCGTGCCTTGCGCCATGTTTCTGTCCAGGCCAGCCGCTGTGCGCCTTTTTCATCGGCGGTGAGCGCTTTTAGTTCCAGTAACTCACTTACGGTACGCTTTGGGTCTGCGGAAGTCATTTTTAAGCTATCCTGTTCATATAAAATTAGACCCATGTTTTTACTGTGATCTGGCAGTTTCGGCAAGAGTTCGGCGCGTTGTCTCAACTTCGGCTAAAATAACATCTTGTGATAAGCTGTACCGAATATTTTTGAGTGACAGGAAGGCCGGATATGCAAGAGGCTGCAACCCGCCCCGGCTGGCAGGCGCAAATTGATATTTCGATTGAAAAGGCACAGGAAACCGCCGCCGCCGACTTATTGCGTGCCGAGGAACTTGCTACCGAATCCTATAATTTCGCTGTTGTAAAAGGGTATTTGAAAGGCCAGGCCGATGCCCTCTATGTCATGGCGCTGGTGCGCTACTTCCGGGCTGAATATACCGCGTGCTTCGAGAAGCTGGATCGCTGCCTGACGATTTATGAATCGCTGGGTGATGAAAACGGGCGTGTCCAGAAAATGACGCTCCTCGGCAGCGCCTATCGCCAACTGGGTGATCTGGTGTCGGCTCTCGAAGTTCATCAGGAGCAGCTTGGCATTCTGAACCGATTTGATAACAAACGGCTACGGGCGCGCGTCCTGAACAGCATTGGCGGGATTTATCAACTCCTCAAACAGCCACAGGAAGTTGTACGCTATCTGGAACAGGCGCTAAACATTGTCCGGGAACTGGAACAACCACAGGATGCAGCGGTCATCCTCGGCAACCTGAGTGAGGCTTGGTCCATGCTTGGCGAACATGGGCTTGCACTCATGCTTGGCAGACAAGGGTTGGCAAGCATTCGAGAAACTGACAATCATCCTCTCTATGAAAATTCGATCCTTGCGGCGCTGGCGAATGCGTCCAGTCGCGCCGGAAACTATGAGGAAGCCGAACAATATTTTCTGGAAGCTCTCCAGGCAAGTATCGAGACGGGCAACCAGCAACAACAACGGGCAACTCTGGCGGAACTATGCCACATGGAACTACAGCGCAATAATCCGCAAAAAGCACTCGATTATGGCCTGCGTGCTATTGAAAACCTTCCAAAAGACGCCGAAAAAACCTTATACGAAGCGTTTGCATGGATTGCACAAGCCTATCGCAGAGTCGGGGATTTTGAACGGGCATGGGAATATCTCGAACGCTTTCACGTGTTGAACAGAGAGCTATTCACGGAACGCAGCGATGAACGCCTGCGCCTGCTGGAAGTACGCTATAAAACGGCACAGGCACGTCAGGAAGCGGAATTTTATCAGCAGCGTAACCGGGAATTGGAAGACGAGGCCGAACGTGCGCGCGAATATTTTGACAAGTTGAATGAACTCAAGGATGATTTGCTGAACGCGACTTCGCACAATCTGAAAAATCCACTGTCGACAATCAGAACATCTGCCTATCTATTGGGTCGTTTGCCAGAGGTGCAATTTTCCAAAGGGATGGAATACGTAGATAGCATCGTGCGGCAAACCGATATGATGGCGCAACTTCTTGCCGATGTATTGGAACTGGCAAAACTGGAAACGAGGCGTGCAATCCAGCGGCGAGAAACCCCGCTTAATTCGCTCCTGCGCGATTGCATCACTAATTTCAATATGCCCGCGCAATTGAAAAACATTTCATTGATATTGGAATTGCCAGACGACTCAATCAAATTCGGTTGTGATCCGAGGCTGATTACACAAGCGCTTCACAGCCTGATTTCCAACGCGATCAAATATACGCCGAATGATGGAACGGTAACGTTGCGCGCCGCCATATCTCCGGCAGATGTGAGCATCAGCGTACAGGATACCGGAATCGGCATTCCCGCAGAAGCAATTGCGCACGTTTTCGAGCGATTCTATCGCATCGAAGAGCATAACAACTATGCCGAAGGTACAGGGCTTGGGTTGAGCATTGCGCAATCGATCATCGAACAGCATAACGGCTCAATTAATGTAAAGAGTGAACCAGGCAAAGGAAGTATCTTTAGCATTTGCCTGCCACGCTAGTTCGTGGGGTGGTAGTTGGCATATTTAGTTATAATCACTTTTGAAGAGTGATTGAATTTTGGCTAAGGGAATTTGATTATGACATTCTGGAATCGCATGAGTACGGGTGGTGTGCAACCGCCTTCCATTGTCCAGGCTGGTATGGCGGCGGCAGTTGCGGCGCTGACTTATAGCGGCCCATTCACCGAACTGGAAACACGCTTGCTCTCTATCTTCCGCGATTTGTTCCCACCGTTAAGCCGTCTTTCCGAGGATGAATTTCAAAGCACCCTTCAAAATGCCATTAGTGTGGTGCAACAACAGGGGGCAGCAGAAAACCTCCATATGTTTGTGACGCAATATGTTGGGCCAGCGCTCAACAGACCGGAAGATCGGCTCGGCGCATACAAATACGCCTATGCGATGGCAATGGTCAATCTCAATGTCGATTCCGGCGAAGAGGGCTTTTTGGCAGATTTGAAAGCAAATTTGAATATTGATCCAACCGCCGCAAAGGTCGCAGAACAAGCCACGCTCACCGAATTTGCCACGCTGCATAAGGCGTTGGCGTCGGCGGTTTTGGGACTCATTGTCATTGCTGCGGATGGTCAAATCCTGCAAGCGGAACTGGATCGGCTCAAAGCAGACCGGAAACTGCTGGAACCCGTTGCCAAACTCGATGATACCCAGTTCGATCTGGTCTATGACATGGCCGTGAGCGTTTATAACCGTTTCCTGATGGACGCCAATAATCGCCGTATTTTCCTGTATAACATCATTGTGCCGCGTCTGGAAGGCCGCGATTTGCGGACACAGGCATTCCATTATGTGGCAAGCATTGCTACAGCAGATGGTGATCTTTCCAGCACGGAAATCGAAGCCATGAAAGATGTGCTGACAGCGCTTGGCATGAGCGATCAGGCTGGCGAGGCGATCTTCGGGCAATATATGTCGCGCGTTCACACCATTGATGGGCGTCCTGCGCAATAGACCGGGGTACGGCAGCGCCCTCACCCTAAATCCCTCTCCCGCAGGAGAGGGACTTCAAAAGGTGAGCGGACTCCCTTCGCCTGCGGGCGATGAGGCTGGGGGATGAGGGCTATCAGCGCATCATTTGTCCGCTTTTATCCCAAATTATGTTGGATTAGCTCAGATCAAACCAATCGGTCAGCTTGAGCGCCAGCCCCATGTTCCCTTGTACCTTGATCTTGCCCTGCATGAATGCGTTCATCGGTTGTAACTGACCATTCACGAGGCTCACAAAATCGGCGGCAGAAGAGACAATAGTAATGTCCGCCGCCTGTGGCGGAGTTCCTTCACCAGCCGAGCAACCACCATCGGCAACTGATGTCCAATATGTGCCGCCGCCATCTCCGCTCAAATCAAACTGGAAGGTTGCCTTGCTGCTTCCGGCTTTATCCGGCTTGAAACGTGTACAGATATTTTCAAAGACTTGTTTGGCGTTTTCAGCAGTCGCCATGTTATGCTCTCTCCAGTGAAATTAAAAATTCATGCCTTGAGTATAGAATGAGTTTTTGAATGCGCCCAATGATTGGGTGGAAGGTAGCTCTGCCATGTCGTTCTGGAAGAAACTACTGATCGGGATTACGCTGTTATTGAGTCTGACGGGGAATGCACGCGCACAGGGGAAAACTGCCATGCTTGCCGTAATTGAAGCCGATGGAAACCTTGTTGTTTACGACATCAATGGAAAGAACCCGATCCCGATCACCAATGACGCCGTATCGTCTGAAAAAATCTATCAGTGGCCTACATGGTCAACCGATGGACGACTGGCATTCTTTGGCGCAAACGGGAGCAGCGCAGACTTTTACAGTCTGCGTGTCTTTATGCTGGACACAGTGAAACCCGGCACTACAGCGCAGGTTGCGTATTCTTCCTCTGACGAAGTGTTCACCTATCCCTACTGGTCACCCGGCGACTGCGGCCTCAATTGCCGCGAACTGGCCTTGCTCTATACCCCGCCAACGGGCGCAGGACTGGGCTTGCGGATGATACGCAGCGATAACGGTAAATTCTCCAGTCGTGTGGTTGGGCAGGCTGCCCCTTTCTATTACAGTTTTTCGCCAGACGGCAAACAGATGATCTGGTCGCGGTTCGGGCAGCAAATCGAACTCTACAACGTGCAAACCGATCAGGTGCAGCGTCTGGACGATATACCCGGAAAGTTCAATTCTCCGATGTGGTCACCTCTCGATGATCGCCTGCTTTTCGGGGTAGAGAGCGCCGACCCGGATATGACCGATGTTGTGATTGCACAAGGGGATACACGCCGGGTATTGCTCAAAGATCAGGAAACGCCGATTTCGTTTGCATGGTCGCCTGATGCGAAATATGTGGCAAGTCTGGCTGCATTTGATCGTGTGGTGGTGACTGATGTCGCCAATGGTCAAAAGGTTGCCAGCAGTTCACAAAGTAACGTGGTTGCCCATTTCTGGTCGCCAACGAGCGATCACATTGCCTATATCGTCGTCAACCGAACCGACCCCGACCCACAAGCCCGTCTGCGCGTCAATGGGAAGACACCCGCCGAACAAGCGACAGGCGGCCTTTCGCTCTACGTCATGGATATAAAGACAGGGAATTCAAGCCCGATTGCAACATTTAACCCGACTCGTGAGTATGTCTATCTGTTGAATTTCTTCGATCAGTTCGCGCGCAGTCATCAGCTTTGGTCGCCCGATGGCGTCTACATCAGTTATGGTGCGATGGATAGCAAAGGGAAGCCCGCGCTCTATATTGCGGACATACGCAAGCCCAGCACTCCTGTAAAAGTCACATCTGGCGTGATTGGCATCTGGAGTTGGAAATAGCGCGACGTATCGCACGTTGTAACCTTATCTGACGAATATAAGGACAAAATAAATGGCTCTCACTAACCGCGAAATGGCGGATATTTTCGAGACAGTCGCTGATTTGTTGCAACTGAAAGGTGAAATTATTCACCGTGTGCTGGCCTACCGTAACGCGGCACAATCGATCCGCGAACTCCCCCGTGATCTACGTGCCGTTGCTGCCGAGGGCAAGCTGACCGAAATTCCAATGGTTGGCGCGACCCTTGCCGAGAAAATCACGGAAATGCTGGAAACAGGCAAACTCGAATTTCTGGAAAAACTCGCTGCCGAAATCCCACCGGGTTTGGTTGCCGTATTGCGCGTGAATGGCGTTGGCCCAAAGCGTGCGATGCAGTTCTACAAGGAATTGAATATTGCCAGCGTTGCTGATCTGGAAACAGCAGCACGCGCGAATAAACTCCGTTCGCTCTCCGGGATGGGCGAAAAGAGCGAGAAAAAGATCATCGAAGCAATCGAAGCCCTCGCGCGGCGCACGGATCGTGTTCGGATTGACATTGCAATGACCGCCGCTGAGTCTATCTTGCAGGATTTATTGACGCTCCCCGGCATCCTGAAACACGAAATCGCGGGTAGTCTGCGGCGTGGGCGTTCAACTATTGGTGACGTAGATTTATTGATTGCCAGTGAAGACGCTACGCCGATTATGGATAAATTCGTGGCGCGTCCTGATGTGGCACGTATCCTGGGACATGGCCCGACAAAAAGCAGCGTCGAACTGATCAACGGTTTGCAATGTGATCTCCGTGTCCTCAGCCCGAAGGTGTGGGGGACTGCCTTAGCTTATTTCACGGGGAGTCAGGCGCACAACATTCGGATGCGTTCGCTGGCACAGGAGCGCGGCTACACCCTGAACGAGTGGGCATTTACGCCGCTGAACGGCGGTGAGCCGATCACCTGCGAAACGGAAGAAGAACTTTATAAGATACTCGGTTTGCCGTTCATCCCGCCGGAACTCCGCGAGGATCGCGGCGAGGTCGAAGCAGCACAGGCTGGCAAGCTCCCGGAATTAATCACGATTGGAGATATTCACAGTGATCTGCACATGCACTCGACATGGAGCGATGGCACACGCACCATTCGCCAGATGGCAGAAATCGCACGCGGGCGCGGCCTTTCGCATATCGTGATTACTGATCACTCACACAGCCTGGGCGTGGCGAATGGGTTGAACGTTGAGCGGTTGCGCGCACAGCGGGAAGAAATCCGACAGGTAGATGCAGAGTTCGCGCCGTTGGGTTTCCGTGTCTTTCAGGGTACGGAGATGGAAATCAAAACGGATGGAACCCTCGATTTCCCTGACGATGTGCTGGCGGAACTGGATGTTGTGATTGCCTCTCTGCATTCCGGTTTGCGACAGGAACGCGCCCAGGTTACGGAACGTCTGCTCAATGCGATTCGCAACCCGCACGTGGATATTATCGGTCATCCGCGCGGACAGTTGATCCCGGATCGGGAAGGCGCAGATTTGGATATGGATGCGGTGTTTGCCGCTGCAAAGGAAACCGGGACAGTGCTGGAAATCAACGCTGATCCATCACGCCTCGATCTGGATGATGCCCATGCGCGCCGCGCGATTGAATTGGGTGTAAAACTCTCGATT
>CAYSOC010000097.1:0-24882 GCA_964432445.1 uncultured Anaerolineaceae bacterium | reverse complement strand
ATGGCGATAAGTGTAAAAAGGGACAATTTTCTTTTAAACATCGATCTTCTCCCAAAAGATGTTTTCACTAACATCTTGAATATAGTTGATATATAAAGTATTGTCAACTCGAATTTGTGAAATCGTATGAGAAAATGGGGAAATTTGTTGTACGAAGTTGCACAATAAAACTTGTCCCCGCAATTCTTTTTACGACTTTCTTAACAGATATTGCAAATTTAGCACAAAAATCGCTATGCTAGCGGACGGGTAATTACCCTTCTGCTCAAGACTAGGAGCAAACCGCAATGATCAAGCCAATCGCTACGATCAATGTCATCCCCAATATTCCCCCCAGTCTCGAACGGCTACGAGAACTGGCCTATAACCTGCGCTGGTCGTGGGATCATGAAACCATTGCCCTATTCCGCCGTCTGGATCGTGACCTGTGGGAAGCGACAGGACGCAATCCCGTCTGGATGCTCGGACGGATCAGCCAGCAGCAATTGCAGGATGCCGCCAACGACGAGGCATTTATGGCGCATCTGGATCGGGTCTGCACTGCATTTGATAGTTATATGGATGAAAACACCGGGACATGGTATACCCGGAATTATGGCCCGCGCCCGGAAAAGCCGACCATCGCCTATTTTTCCACCGAATTTGGCCTGACCGAATGCCTGCGCAATTATTCCGGCGGCTTGGGCATCCTCTCCGGTGACCACATGAAAAGCGCCAGCGATTTGAATTTGCCGCTGGTGGGCGTCGGCATTTTGTTTCAGGAAGGCTATTTTTCCCAATATCTGAACGCCGATGGCTATCAGCAGGAAGCCTACCCGATCAATGATTATCCAAACCAGCCTGTCCGCAAGGTGCTGGGCAAGGATAAGAAGCCGATGCTGGTACAGCTTCCCTTGCCGGGGCGCACGCTCTACGCCCAAATCTGGCATGTACAGGTGGGACGCGTTTCGCTCTATTTGCTGGATACGAATATTTCCGAGAATCTCTTGCCAGAAGATCGCAATCTGACAGATCGGCTCTATGGTGGAGATCGTCGGACGCGCGTTCGGCAGGAACTTTTGCTTGGCGTCGGTGGGTTGCAGGCGTTGCACCTGCTCGGCATTGATCCGCAGGTATGCCATATGAACGAGGGACACAGCGCCTTTCTGGGACTGGAACGTATCCGCGTAATGCTGGAAAAAAATCCGGGGCTGACCTTTGAAGAAGCCCGCGATATTTGCGCTGCTGGCAACCTGTTCACGACCCATACGCCTGTTCCAGCAGGACTGGAGCGTTTCGGCTTTGATCTGATCGATGAACACTTTCCATATATGTGGCAGGCGTTACGACTGTCACGCGAACAATTTCTCGACCTCGGACGCGAAAATATGGGCGGCTATGAACTGTTCAGCATGGCGGTTCTGGCGGTGAACCTGACCAGCGCCGCGAACGGCGTAGCACGTCTGCACGGCGTCGTCAGCCGCGATATGTGGCAATGGATGTATCCGCGCCTGCCAAAAGATGAAGTCCCTGTCGGGCATGTGACGAACGGCATCCATGTCGAAACGTGGACAAGCCGCGAAATGGGGACGCTCTTTGACCGCTATCTTGATCCATCATGGCGCGAAGACCCGACCCAGAAAGAGACATGGGAAGCAGTGGATCGCATCCCGGATGCGGAGTTCTGGCGCACCCATGAGCGCCGCCGTGAGCGTCTGGTTGCGTTCTGTCGTGACCGTCTCAAGCAAACATTGAAAACGCGGGGCTATCCTCTTTCGGAAATTGCAGCAGCAGATGAAGCGCTCAACCCGGATGCACTCACGATTGGATTTGCGCGCCGTTTCGCCACCTATAAACGCGCAACCCTGATTTTCAGCGATCCAGCACGCCTGGCGCGTATCCTGAACGACCCGGAACGCCCGGTGCAACTCATTTTTGCAGGGAAAGCACACCCCCACGATCAACCCGGCAAGGACTTCATTCGCGGGATTGTGCAGATGGCGCGTCGTCCAGAGTTCCGTAACCATGTGGTATTCATCGAAAATTACGACATGGCGATTGCGCGGGCGCTGGTGCAGGGCGTCGATGTCTGGTTGAACAATCCGCGTCGTCCACTCGAAGCCAGCGGCACAAGCGGCATGAAGACGATCTATAATGGCGGCCTGAACGCCAGCACGATTGATGGCTGGTGGGAAGAAGGCTATGACCCCTCTGTTGGCTGGGCGATTGGCAACGGCGAGGAATACGCGCAGGATCAGGAAGATTTGCAGGACAAGATCGAAGCCGAAGCGCTCTATACCCTGCTCGAAAAAGAAATCGTGCCGCTGTTCTATGAGCAGCGTTCGCGCGATGGCTTCCCGCGTGAATGGATCGCCAAAGTCAAGCGCAGTATCAGAAAGCTCGCGCCGTTTTTCAATACAACGCGCATGGTGCAGGAATACGCGGCGACCTACTATCTGCCGATGGCAGAGCGCTTTACCCGCCTGACAGAGCCGAACATCAAACGCGGTAAGGATTATGCAGATTGGCGCGAAAAACTGAACACAGCGTGGCCGCAGGTACGCATCACCAGCGTCGAGGCGAAAAGCGAAAACCTGCCTATCGGGACGCCGCAGACGGTGCGCGCATGGGTTGATCTGGGTAGCCTCAAACCAGAGGATGTGATCGTACAGCTTTATCACGGGACGCTGAACACAGCAGGAAATATTGTCAATGGCGAAACGATAGATATGGCTGTGACCAGCGATAAACCAACCGACAAGGTGTATCAGTTCGAGACGAACGTCCTTTATCAATCAACCGGGCAACACGGGATCAGCGTGCGCGTTTTGCCACACCACCCGGACTTGCCGACACCGTTCCTGCGCGGTGTGATTCGCTGGGCAGACTAGCCACGCTTAAACTCTACTCCTGAGCATGGTCAGGGTAGCGGACGCGCAGAAAGGTTTGTCCACAAATTGATTTAAGAGTAGCGTCAGGCATTGACCCCACCCTCAATCCCTCCCCGCAGGCGAGGAGGGACTTCCAAACCCGTGTGATTTGGCTCCCTTTCCCTGCCTGCGGGGAAAGGGCGGGGGGTTAGGGGTCAATCGCGCCCTTTTCATTTGCGGACCAGCGTTTGTGATCACCTTTCAGCGCCGGGTCTGGTTTCCTATCTGCCCTTCGATGTGCGTTTCGGCAATGTAAATGTTGCTACTGCCTCGATGTGATAGGTTTGCGGGAACATATCCAGCGGTTGAACTTCGAGCAATTGATAGCCCGCCGCAACGAAATGTTTGGCATCGCGCGCCAGCGTCGCCGGGTCGCAACTCACGTAGACGACGGTACGCGGCTTGTGGGCTATCAACGCTTCGATTGCATCTCTATCTAACCCCTGTCGTGGTGGATCGACCACTGCCGCATCGAATGAACCATCAAGGTTTTCCAGCACATCTTCGACGCTGCCCTCAATCAGATCGATATTGTCGAACTCGCTCAGGTTATCATCGGCGTCTGTGACGGCTGGCGGATAACTTTCGATGCTTGTAACCATTGCTGCCCGTTCTGCCAGAAATGCCGTGAACAATCCCACGCCAGAATAGAGATCGAGAACAGATTCATCCCCACGCAGATTCAGCCGTTCCAGCACCAGGTCAACCAGTTTTTCGGCCTGTGGCAGATTCACCTGAAAAAATCCGCCAGCGGTGACGCGAAATTTACGTCCCTTGATGACGTAGTTAACGTGCGTCGAGCCGATCAGATTGAACGGTTCGTTGTCGCTCAACAGAAAGTTGACCGAGGCCGGGAAATCCACCTCTACCTCTGGCGGTTCGTCGTCTTCAGTGCCGATCAGGACAAGGCGATCCGTCGAATCGCTGCCGACCTGCAACCGGACACGATTCAGATTGGGAACATCCTCCAGATTGAGTTGCTCGAATAAATCCAGCAGTTCGGGCCGGATGATATGACATTCCTCAATCGGAATCACCGTCTGGTTATCCGTCGACACAAATCCGAGTTTACCTTCTGGTGTCAGTGAAAATGTGACATGATCGCGGTATGACCATTCGTCTGGCGATGGAATAGTGGGTTGAACGTTGACATTGTTCATCCCGCCGAGCCGCGCGAACTGTTCCCGAACGATTTGTTCCTTGAAGCGAACCTGTGCGGCATAGTCGATGTGTTGCCAGTGACAACCACCACATTTATGCGGCCCAAAGTGTGGGCAGCGCGGACGTACCCGATCTGGCGATGGGTCAAATAGCATGATGCCTTCGGCGTAGGCATAGCGCCCTTTATCCTGTGTGATGCGCGCCGTGATGCGTTCCCCCGGCAATCCATATGGCACAAAGATAGTACGCCCTTCGTGGCGTCCCAGAGCGCTTCCGCCGTGTGCCATACTGGTTAGTTCCAACTCGATTTCGTTATCGCCGCTCATGCCTGTTTTGCTTTCGACTCGTTGATCAATTCGTGATAGACCGCGCGCACCTGTTCGGCGCTGCGATCCCGGCTATGCCGCGCACAGATGAACTCGCGCGCTGCCTTGCCCAGACTTCCCCCAAGAGTGGGTTGATTCATTATACGCAGAACCGCCTCTGCAAAGGTTTTGGGCGTATCTGCAATCAGAAGATGTTCGCCATGTGTCGCGCCCAGCCCTTCTGCACCGAGCGTTGTAGAAACCACCGGACAGCCACAAGCCATTGATTCCAGTAATTTAAACCGTGTGCCGCCACCGCTGCGTTGTGGACAGATAAACACCGACGCGCCGCAGAGATACGGACGAGTGTCATCAACCAGCCCGACTACATTCAAGCCATTTCGCGGGTCTTTGCCCATCTCGATAAATGCTGACGGCACGTCCTTTCCGATCAACGTCAGCGTGAAATCTGGATGTTCGGCGCGAATCAATGGCATGATGTCGCGCATAAAATAATCAATGGCTTCGACGTTCGGAAAATATTTGTAATCGCCCAGATAGACCGCGCTATCTGGCTCATGTGGAATATCCATATTATGAAAATATTCAGTATCGACCCCGTTAGGCGTCTCTGTGGTGATCGCCTCCGGCCTCAACCGATGTACCAGTTGTGCATCCACCTCCGACATGACACCAACACGGTTCACCTTCTGCCATGTTTTCGATTCCCACCGACGCATTTTCAGCGATTCGAGGGCAACGGCTGGACGCTGCACCAGCGGTTTTGCAACCCGTGCGAAGCGCTGCCATGCCTTGTATTCGATGCTTGGTTCGGAAAGCAGCACAGGCACATCCAAATCGTCGGGCAGGTTCTGCACCATATAAAACGATTCGACATGAACCGCATCAAAGGCAATCTCGCGGCAGAGTTTCGCCAGTTGAGCGCGCATCGCCGGGTTGGTATATAGCCGCATCGTGATCGGTTTTGCAGAAGTCAGGCTAAGGAGCGCGGCTTTGAGCGTTCCGGGGCTGGGGTCACGATCTATCACAATCAGGTCGCACAGGGCGCGCATTGGCGCGAGGTCGAAGGTTTGTTCTTCGGGGCGACCAAAACAGACCAGCGTGAAATGAAATTCGCCGCATAGCCGCCGCACAATATTATAGGTGCGTGAACGTCCACCACTCAGCGGCGGATAGGGCAAATACGGCGTTAACATCAGGATTTCGGGAAGTTTTTGCATATTTCAGTACCCTCGATGGTTGAGCTACAACCATCCTTCATATCGAAGTACGGGTCGAAATTGTTGGAAAAGCCCGCATTACTGCCCCATCTTGACAGAAAAATATACCAATAAGCTGCATTTGTCAATATAGTAATAACCTCATGCGGTTTGAAAAATGTTGAAGGATGTTCGTTTGTGTATCGTGACTATGCTATAAATGTGGCAATGGATGAGACTTGTATACAATGCGCGGATTGAATTTTGTGAAGGTTTTATTGGTTGCGCTGATTTGTATTGGATATGCGCTTGTTTCCACGCCCACCCTCGCCCAAACATCTGAACCAGTCGGTGTGAACCGTCCGCTGGGGTTGCCATTCAAGACGGCTCCCGGCCCCGGTACATGGATGGTTGGGCAGCAATATGGGAACACCAGCGGCGCATATAACTGGGGAAAATACTGGTACGCTGCGGGACAGGGGCTGCACTTTGGCATTGATTTCAATGCACCGTGTGGAACCGAAGTTGTTGCCGTTGCGGACGGGATCGTAGATTTTGCAGATAATTTCAGTCATGGTTCAGCGCCCCATAACCTCGGCATCGTGCATCGTGATTTGGGTTTGGTTTCCTTTTATGGGCATTTGCTGCGCCGTCCGACAGTCCAGCGTGGTCAACCCGTCAAACGGGGCGAAGTTGTAGCCTTGAGTGGCGACCCCGACAGTACCTGTATTTCGCGTCCCCACCTGCATTTGGAAATCCGTACCCCAAACTATCGCACTGCCTATAACCCGGCGGCACTGATCGATACCGATTGGTCGATGCTCTCTTCTATCGGTTATGTGCAGCGCTACCAAAAGGATTTATATCACGTCAATCGCTGGCAGACCGCCGACGATCAACCCGAAGTGCGCTTCGGGGATCGGATCGTCAACGTTTATCAGGCAGCATGGCCTCCCAAACAGCGCATCGCGCCGCCACCACAAACCGCCGCAGATCGCACTGCCCCGGCTATCGGCACGGGAGAGGTAGTATTCAAAAAAATCAGCACCTCTGGCTGTTGCTCGATGGCGTGGTGGTCGCCGGATAGCAAATCGGTACGTATCTTCTTTGGCGAAGACGGGCAGGTTGCCAATGCCTATGGGATCGATATTGCCAGCGCAACGATGGCTCGGATCGATGATACAACGCCAGCTTCGACTTCTCTGAATGGCGATGTGACCCTGCGCTGGCTGACAGACCGCGCGGAATTGCGACGCGGTAGCGATAGCAAGACCTTCCAAGTGCCAACCAATGGAACATGGCCTGCATTTTCTCCGAACGCCAAACGCCTTCTCTGGCAGCGCTTCCCCTCTGATCCTGTACCGGGGAATGCGCCACCTCTGACCGAAGTCTGGGTGAGCGATCTGGATGGCAATAATCGGGGCATCATCACGATTCAATCCGGTGGTTCGGTCTATTGGCTGGATGATGACCGGATATTGCTGGTAGCGCGCGAAGGTCAAACACTCTTCAGCAAAATGAGCATTTATGATCTGCGCGATAAGAGTACAACGGCGTTGTTCCGTGCCGAAAACATGCGCGGGATCAGCGTTGCTCCCGGTGGAAAACAACTTCTCTTCTATCGGATTTTCCAGAAAAACCCGGATGATAACGGGATATTTATGCTGGAAACGCGCAAGGATGCAACCCCTTCGAAGCTACCATTTTTCGGGGCGTGGCGCTGGCGCGACAGCCAGCACCTGCTCTATATCCCCTATCAGCTTTCCAACAGCATGACGCTGGTTGAATACGATCTTGTGAAGGGCAAATCACGCAATATCACTGAACCGACCAAACAGCCTTTCCGTATCATGAATGACGATTGGAGCGTTTCGCCGGATGGCAAGCAGGTTTTGTATTGGGATGATGCTGATCATTCCCTATGGGTGATCATTCTGCCGACAGGATGAGGAGATGTTTTGAGATGTTCCGAAAATTAGCGTTCCTGGTTGTATTGTTCGCGCTCTCGATCAGTGTTTCCGTGCGTGCCGAAGAACTGCCGGAAGTACAGGAATATACCTTGCCGCGTGGTTCTGGTCCGCACGATGTCGCCCCTGCTGCCGCGCCGGATAAAGGGATTTGGTACACAGCACAGGCATCCGGCAAACTCGGCTACCTCGACCCTGATACCGGAAAAGTTACGGAAATCCCGCTGGGGAACGGTTCACGTCCGCATGGCGTCATCGTCGGGCCAGACGGCGCGCCCTGGATTACCGATGGTGGTCAAAATGCGATTGTGCGTGTCGATCCGAAAACGCAGGAAGTGAAACTGTTCCCGCTACCGATCACCGAAAACGCAAACCTCAACACCGCAGCCTTCGACGGCAATGGTATCCTCTGGTTCACAGGCCAAAATGGATATTATGGCAGTGTAGACCCAAAAAGCGGACGTGTCGAAGCCTTCAGGGATGAAAAGGGGCGCGGTCCGTATGGGATAGCGGCAACACCAGATGGGATTGTCTACTATGTTTCACTGGCAAATAGTCATCTTGCGCGCATTGAGAAAACCGGAACCGCAACTATCATCCTGCCTTCGGCTTCTGGTGTTGGGACACGCCGCGTCTGGAGCGATTCCAAAGGAAACCTATGGGTAGCCGAATGGAACAGCGGAAATGTCAGCCGCTACGATCCAGCGGTCAAAACATGGAAAGTATGGAAGCTACCCGGCAGCGAGCCACACGCCTATGCAGTTTATGTCGATGACAAGGATATTGTCTGGATAACGGATTTCGGCGGTAATCATGCCGTTGTGCGTTTTGATCCGAAAACAGAACAGTTCAAGTCCTATCCACTGCCGACCAAATTTAGCTCTGTGCGCCAACTGCTGGGGCGTCCCGGTGAGGTCTGGGGTGCGGAAAGCGGCGCGGATAAACTGATCGTCATCCGCACCGTTCGATAATTGCCGGGCATCGACCCGCCCTGAATCCCTCTCCCGCAGGAGAGGGACTGCGCGACGGTGGCAGCTTCTTATCCCGATCTCACGTTAAAATAGAATTTTGTGCTTCAACCATCAGGAACAGAGTTCAAACATGGAAGTCCCCTCTTTATATGCCTCGATTCGGCCTCGTTACCCGGAACTCCAGAGCAAAGTGGCGCTTATCACAGGTTCAGGACGTGGGATCGGTCAGGGAATTGCGATTCGTCTTGCAGCCGAAGGAATGAAAATTGTGGTTCACGGCCTGGAGCCAGGGGAAGTTGAACAAACTACCAATACCCTGCGCGATCTGGGAGTTACGGCCTTTGGTGTCAGCAGTGATCTGGCAACAATCGAAGGCGTTGAATACCTGATTCAACAAACAGTGGAAAAGTTTGCCACTATCGATCTGCTCGTCAATAATGCCGCCATCCTGTATCGCACCACAGTATTTCAGGTAGACTTGCCGCTGCTGGAAAGCCACCTGAATGTAAATATCCGCGCTGCGTATCTTTGCGCGCACAAGGCCGCGCAAATTATGCGTGAAACTGGCGGCAATATCATTAATATCAGTTCTGTGGGTGGTGTGCGTGCGCATTGGTCAGGGCTTCCCTACGATGTAACGAAGGGCGCGATTGACGCCATGACCCGCGCCATGTCCCTCGAACTCGCGGCAAATCGGATTCGGGTCAACGCGGTAGCTCCCGGCGCGATCCTGACACGCCCGATTAAGCCTTCAGCCGCCGAAATTACAGGTCGAATACCACTGAAACGGTTTGGATTCCCCCTTGAAATCGGGAATGCGGTAGCATTTCTGGCATCGGAGGAAGCTCAATACATTACGGGGCAAATCCTCTATGTCGATGGCGGAATCACCGCGCAATTAAGCCCGGAAGGTCAACCAATCTAATCGCACTTTGATACAAAAAAGGTTAAACATAATAATGACAACTCCTGTCACCATCCGGGATATACAAACAATTCTCACGCAGCCTACAGGACAGCGGCTGATTGTAGTCAAAATTCTGACCTCGGAGCCGGGGTTATATGGGTTGGGATGCGCCACGTTCACCCAGCGCTTTCATGCTGTCCATGCTGCTATCGAGCATCATCTGAAGCCTCTGTTGATAGGCCGGGATGTCTCACGCATTGAAGAATTATGGCAGTTGGCAATCGTTAATGGCTATTGGCGTAACGGCCCCGTGTTGAACAACGCCATTTCGGGTATAGATATTGCCCTTTGGGACATTAAAGGGAAAATGGCAAACATGCCTGTTTATCAGCTTCTGGGCGGCAAATGCCGTGAGGCGGCTGCGGTATATGTCCATGCCGATGGGCGCGACGCTCAGGAAGTAACCGCCAATGCACAACAATTCCTCGAACAGGGTTATCGTTATGTGCGGGTTCAGATGGGCGGGTATGGTGGAAAAGACGCCGTTTTCGCCAAACCGGATGGCGCGATTGACGGCGCATATTATGACCCCCGCGATTATGGCCGAAAAATGATCAAAATGATCGCCTGGGTACGTGAGCATCTCCCCGAAAATGCAGAGTTAATCCACGATATTCACGAACGCCTTTCGCCCATTGATACGCTCGGTTTTGCGAAGGATGTTGAGCAATTCAAACTCTTCTTTCTTGAAGATGCGCTCGCTCCCGAAGATATAGAGTGGTTTGAAAACCTGCGGAGCCTGTGTAGTACACCTCTGGCGATGGGAGAATTGTTCAATAATCCGCACGAATGGCGATCATTGATTACCCGTCGCCTGATCGATTTCATCCGCATTCACATCAGTCAAATCGGAGGTATTACGCCTGCACGAAATGTCGCCATCCTGGGTGCAATGTATGGCGTGCGTACTGCGTGGCACGGTCCTGCCGATGTTTCTCCGGTAGGACACGCTGCAAACCTGCATCTGGACTTATGGAGTCCCAATTTTGGTATTCAGGAGTGGTGCAGATTTCCCGATTTGGTCTACGAGATGTTTCCTGGTTGCCCGCAAGTCAAAAACGGTTATATGTACCCTAATGAACAACCTGGTCTGGGGATCGACATTGATGAATCTCTGGCCGCCCGCTATCCCTGTACCGATCAGGTAGAGACATGGACGCAGGCACGCCTGCCCGATGGCACGCCTGCCCGCCCCTAGCAGTGGTGAAGGGTGCAGTTTGGCTCTTTTCGCTCCACCTCCTAACGCAGCTTTATGACCTTCCATGCTAACTGGATTCTGATATTGCAGACCGCATGTATGCTGATGCTACCTGCGGTAATTCCTGACAAGCGTATCTTGATACAATTTTTACGCTCAAAACCCTAACCTTTACACCCAATTTACCCCAACCGGACATACAATAATCTCGTCCCTTGACTATATCAAACGGATATTTTCGGTGTTACGACGATTGTCCTATAACCCGGATGAGCGCACAATTATTGCAAGGGATGGTTTGGGTTCGCTGCACTTTTTGAATTTCATTCCTGACGGTGAGAAATGAGTAACGATCAACGCCCCGATCCCGATGCCCTGCTCGAAGCCATTAAGAAGGAAGAAGCTCACCAGCAACACGGCAAACTCAAAATCTTTCTGGGAATGTCGGCGGGTGTCGGGAAAACCTATGCGATGCTCGAATCGGCACGGCAGCGGCTTGAAGAAGGTATCGACGTTGTAATCGGCTATGTCGAAACACACAAGCGGGCTGATACAGAAGCACTGGTTGGCTATCTGCCCATCATTCCACGTCAGAAAATCGAGTATAAAAGCACGGTGCTGGAAGAGATGGATATAGATGCCATTCTCCGACGCAAACCCCAGCTTGTCCTCGTGGATGAACTGGCACATACCAATGTGCAGGGAGCCAGGCATCCCAAGCGTTATCAGGATGTGCTGGAACTTCTGGCGAATGGAATCAATGTCTATACGACGGTCAATGTCCAGCATTTTGAAAGCCGCTCCGACAGCGTTGAACAAATCACCGGGATCAGAATTCATGAAAAAGTACCTGATTCGATTCTGGATATTGCCAATGATATTGAACTGATCGACTTGCCGCCGGATGAACTTCTAAAGCGTCTTGCTGAAGGAAAAGTGTATACGCCGGATCGGGCTGAACTTGCCGCGAAGAATTTTTTCCGGGAAGGCAACCTGACTGCGCTCCGGGAAATGTCCTTGCGTCTGGCTGCCGAGCATGTAGACCAACAGATGCAGGATTATATGCAAGTCAAGCATATTCCCGGTCCCTGGCCTTCTCTTGACCGTCTGATGGTAGCCGTCAGCCCCTCTCCACTCTCCGAACGTCTGATTCGCTGGACACGTCGCACGGCCTATAACCTGAAAGCGCCCTGGATAGCGGTATATGTAGAATCTTCCAATCCGCTCTCCGCCGCTGCCAAAGCACAATTGGCACGTAATCTGTCGCTGGTACATAAACTTGGCGGCGAAGTCGTCACAGTCTCTGACAAAGATGTTGTCGGAGCGTTGATGCAAGTGGCGAAACAGCGTAACGTCACCCAGATTGTAGTTGGAAAGCCAGCACGTTCCTCCTTGCAAGAGCTTTTTGCGGGCGGCTCTCTGGTCAACCGTCTGATACGTGCCAGTGAAAACGTTGATATTTACGTTGTTAGAGGGGACGACAGCGAAAGCGGCGAACGCCCTTTGATCGTCCGTCCTGCGCTGCATTCACGTTTTAATCAATATCTTCTGGCGGTCATGATTGTAATTGTGGCGGTGCTGGTGAATGTGCTGCTTCTGCCTTTCATCACCTATCAGGAAGTTGCCCTGCTCTTACTGCTCGTGATCATCGTTATGGCAAATTTTCTGGGACGTGGGCCGATCCTTCTGGCGGCGCTGTTGAGTGCATTGCTCTGGGACTATTTGTTCATTCCTCCACAATTTACATTTTATGTCTCTACCGTCCATGATACACTCACACTCAGTCTATACGCAGTCGTTGCACTTATCACAGGCAACCTGACAGCGCGTTTGAAAGATCAACAGGCCGCTACACGAGGCAGGGAGAAACGCTTATCAGCGCTGTACGCAATGTCGCAGAAAGTTATGGAAGCCAATTCTCTAAATGACCTTTTGCGCACAGCAGTGGAACAAATCGGGCAAGCACTCAATGCCGGGATTGTTTTTATGCTTCCGGTTTCTCCGGGACGTTTATCCAGGATGCCACATCCAGCCAGTTCTTTTATCCCCGATGAAAAAGAACTTAGCGTTGCAACGTGGGTCTTTGACAACGGTGAGCCTGCCGGGAAATATACGGATACACTCCCGACGGCAGAGGCTCAGTACCTTCCGTTGACAACACCTTCCGGGATTTCAGGAGTGGTAGGGCTGCGGATGCAAAACCCGGAACCTTTATCCGCCGAACAGGATACCCTGTTACAAACTTTCATCGGACAGATCGCGCTTGCAGTCGAGCGCGAATTATCGGAAGAAACCAAACAAACCAAAGCTGTTTTTGAGGAGTCGGAACGTCTTTATGCGACGCTACTGGATTCCGTTTCCCATGAATTGCGTTCCCCACTAACGGCAATTAGCGGCGCAATCGACCAGTTATCCAATCCGGCAATACGCGATAATCCTGCGCTGTTGACGACAATCTCCGAAAGTTCGCAACAGGCAATCGAACGGCTTAATCGTCTTGTCGATAACCTTCTGGATATGACGCGACTGCAATCGGGTCGCCTTAGTCTGAATCTGGAATGGCACGACGTTGGAAAACTGATTAAATCCAGCGTAGCGCGAATTCAGAAAGAACTTGCGAATCATGATTTGGTCATTGATATTGCGCCAAACCTTCCCCACATTCAGATTGATTTCGTTTTGATGGAGCAAGTATTAGTAAATCTGCTCGACAACGCAGCAACCTATACTCCGGCTGGCGTTCGGATTCGGATCACTGCTCGACAGGAAAATTCTGATTTGGTGTTGAGTGTGGCTGATCGTGGGCCGGGGTTGCCGCCTGCCGATGTAGAGCGTGTTTTCGATAAATTCTATCGTGCGCCCGGCGTTGGAGCAGGCGGAACCGGGCTTGGACTCTCTATCTGTCGTGGACTGGTTGAGGCACATGGCGGAACAATCATTGCTGAAAATCGACCAACCAAAGGCGGTGCGCGCTTTACGATTCGCCTGCCGATAGAGAATGCAGAATGAAAATCCGTCTGTCCCGGCTTCCTCTCGTCTATACGGTGATCGGTATCAAATCTGCAAACCGATCACCGTATTCAACATTATGCTGCTTTGCGTTAATTACAGCGTAGGCACAATACGCAACCCCGAAGCCTGCTCAAAGGCATAGGCAGCGGCGATCAGCGTTGGCTCACTCAGATAATTACCAATGAATGTGATTCCGGCAGGCTCTCCTGCGATTTTTTGGGGACGCGCGCCACAGGGTACGCTCACCGCCGGATATGCCGCCGCCGCATAAATCGAGGAAAGGTAGCTGGAAATGGATACCAGCAGCACAATGTTATGTTCGACAAGGAGCGCATCTATGACACTGCGCGCCTTCTCCCGATTGGAACGCGCCAGTTCCATATATCCCGCCAGATCGATGTTCATTTCTTCTGTCTTTTCGAGCAGGCTTTGACCAAAAGGGGCGCGGTTCGGCAAATCGTCGGCATTGAATGAGACGATTTCCTGAAAAGTCTGGAGGGGCGCGTTCGTCTGTTTCAGATAGTCATTCATCCCGATTTTCATACCATAGTGCAGCACATCCAGTACCTTGACGGGTTCTTCGGGATAGGGAACGTCGATCACTTCCGCGCCCAGTCCGCGCGCAATTTCCACGAAACGCGCGAAAATCTGCTCATCATCTTCGCGGATGTGTTTTTCCGGGCGACAAATCCCGATCCGCTTGCTCTTGAAGAACTGCTTATCCAACACCGATGTAAAATCGAATCCGTGCAGGGGCTTGGCATCACGGGCAAACAGGTCGTTGGTGTCATAGGCGGCGATCACATTGAACAGCAACGCCGCATCTTCAACCGTGCGCGCCATCGGGCCGAGCGTATCCATCGCATCCGTAATCGGGATAACGTGATCGCGGCTGACGACGCCGAGGCTGGGCTTGATCCCGACAATCGAGTTTTGACCAGCAGGATAGATGATTGAACCAGACGTTTCCGAGCCGATACTCAACGGCACAAGCCCTGCCGCTACCCCCACCGCCGAGCCGGAACTGCTCCCGCCCACATCGTAAGCACCGTGCGGGTTTACCGTCTGCCCACCCAGAACACTGAACCCGTTGTTGCTCTCATCGGTCATAAAGTTTGCCCATTCGGAAAGATTCGCCTTGCCGATCAGGATCAAACCCGCCGCGCGCAGTTTCGCCGCAACGAACGCATCCCGGTCTGCACGGGCGTTTTCCATCACTTTCGCCCCGGCGGTGTTGTGCATCTGATCTCCCGTTGCTACGTTATCCTTGAGCAGGATCGGGATGCCGTGCAACACCCCGCGCGTTTTTCCGGCGGCGCGTTCTGCATCCAGCGTCTGCGCGATGGTGAGCGCATCCGGGTTGAGTTCAATCACGCAGTTCAACCTGGCATAGCGTCGGATGCGCGCCAGACAATACAGCGTCAGGGTATAGGCATCGAGTTCACCCGCCGCGAACGCTTCCCGAATACGGCGCGTATCTGCCTGTGGCAGCCAGTGATCGAATGGGGCAAATTTTTCTGCCGGGAGCTTGGCGAACGCCGCCGCGAAAGGGTAAAAATCCAGCGCGCGCTGTCCCAGATAGTCCGGGATATTGGCTTGTTTCTCTACTTGTCTAAGCACATAGGCGTCGAAATCAAAATCCACGAGAAATCCCCATTATTTTTAAAAGTATCTATGTCAACAATAGCGCAGGGTCTGGCAATTGGACAGTCCGATCTTGCGCAATGTTTTCTGAATGTTATCATCTGGCATATACATTTGGTGCGATCATCCGCCTACCGCATAGGGCATTTCCATGAACGATCCCTTTATCGGCAAAAGAATTGGCAAGTATGAGATTACCGGAATTCTGGGTAAGGGCGGGATGGCTTCCGTCTATCGCGCCAAAGACGCGATTATCGAGCGCGAAGTAGCGATCAAGATTATCAAATCTGACCTTGCAGAATCGGCAGACTTTCGGCGGCGCTTCATCCGCGAAGCCCGCGTTGTGGCGAATCTGGATAATCCCTATATTCTGAAAGTTTTCGATCTGGGTGAATTTGAAAATACTATTTATATCGTTACGGAATTGAAGCCGGGGGGCAGCCTCTCGGAATATCTTCTTAAATATCCGAATCAGATACCAGTCGATCAGATTTCGCGTTTTGTCGATCAGATTGCCGAGGCACTGGATTACGCGCATAAACAAGGCATTGTCCACCGCGATTTGAAGCCGCAAAATATCCTGCTCGATGCCAAAGGCAACCTGTTCCTGACCGATTTCGGCATTGCCAAGCTGCTCACGGGCGAAAGCACCCAGCTGACCAATACCGGGTCGGCAATGGGGACGCCTTCCTATATGGCTCCCGAACAGTGGAGCGATGGCGTCATCGACGGGCGCACCGACGTATATGCGTTCGGGATTATGGTTTACGAACTGCTTACGGGGTCGCGCCCATTCAATGCCGAGACGCCCTATAAGCTGATGTTCCAGCACGTCAACAACCTGCCGAAGCGTCTGGATCGTCGTGATTTGCCGGAAGCAGTGCAGGATGTTCTGGATCACGCGCTTGCCAAGAACCCGGATCATCGTTATTCATCTGCCGGAGATTTTGCCGCTGCATTTCGGACTGCGGTTTTTGGTGGCGCTCCCCCTCGGAAATCCGATCTTGATATTACAATGATCGAAGTGCCGCCGACTTCGCCGCCGCGTTCGACCCCGCCAGTGGTGCGCATCACCGATAACACCCAATATGATCGGAAAGCCGACGATGACCGGGGCATGACCGGGATTATGAACACACCGCCACCCGGAGAGCGTGTCAAGCCGGAATCAGCCAGAAGACCGATGCTCTGGATTGTGTTCGCTGGTGGCGCGGCTACGATAGTAGCGCTTGTGCTGCTGGTGGTGTTTCTTGCCAGTCGTCCTGGTGTCGGTACAGCAACCAATACCCAGCCAGCTACAGTGGCAGTCGCACTACAGGCAACGACACCGGTCCCTGCAACCCCTGTACCAGCAACAGCGACCCTTGTTCCCACCGTGCCAGTTGTTGCCGTACAGCCAACAACCGCTGTTCCGACAGTAGCCCCAACGAAAACACTCCCGCCAACGGCGACCATTACGAATACGCCGATCCCACCATCGGCAACAGCGCGTCCCACCAATACACCGAACCCGCCGACAAAGACACCAGTGCCGCCAACAGTAACGAACCCGCCGACCAACACCGTCGCCCCGACAACTGTCGCAGTGATTGCGGCGACGAATACAGCCGTGCCGCTAACAAATACGCCGATCCCGTTAACGGCAACCATTCCGCCGACGAATAGCGCTGTGCCGCCAACACCGACGCTGCCACCTACCGCTACTGTCGTGCCACCGAGCAAGACACCCATACCGCCAACGGCGACGCCAATCCCGCCGACGGTTCGCCCTACCAATACAGCCGTACCACCAAGTAAAACATCTGTGCCACCGACTGCAACAGCGCAACCCACTAACACTATTGTGCCACCGACGAACAGCCCAATCCCGCCAACGACAGTACCACCAACAGCGATTGCGATGCTCCCGGCGGGAATGAATGCTGGAAATTTCGCGCAGATCACGACCCTGGCGGCTGTCAACGACATGGGCGCGAGCCTGGATAGCGTCGTCCTCAGCAAGGACGGCAAGCGTGCGGCGTTCACCTTCGATGATTCCGTCCGCGTCTGGAATCTGGAAACAAAGGAAGTCGAAGCGGCGTGCAGCGGCACACAGGGCGTATTCCTGGATAACCATACGCTCCTGATGTTGAATCCGGCAGCGGGCGGTCTACAACTGGAACTGTGTGATTTTGGAACCATGCACACTACCGTACTGACCAGCACGAGCGTTCGGAGCGCGGCCACACGCATCGCCTATAACGACGCAACGAAACGGCTGGTTGTGGCACATACCGATGGCGTGATCCGGGTTTGGGCGCTGATAACCGGAGGGTTGGCAAGCAGCCCGGCCTGCCAGTTTACGCCGCCGCTATTGAACATCTCCAATTTCGTCCTGAGCAGCAATGGGCGCTGGCTGGCGACGACTTCCCAGCGTGTCGGACGCGCGATTTACGTATGGGATGTGGATAACTGCAAGCTGCTGCTTGGCAAGGCTGTGACGACCACTGCTAACCCAACCAGTCTGGCGATTCAGGAAACCGACGGTGTTCCTGTGGTAGCGGCGGGCTTCGATAACGGGAGCATCCAAAGCTGGCAAATAAAAGATGCGGCAAACGTCCTGCTGCCGAATACGAAAGCACACGCCAGCACCGTGTCGGAAGTGTTGTTTAGCACCAATGGTGAAATCATCAGCGCCAGCACGGATAAAACGCTCAAAATCAATGGAAGTGTGAGCAGGGACATCGGCGCAGAAATTACGAGTATCGCCCTGTCGCCGGATGGACTATCGGTGATCCTGACGACCAAAACCGGGAATATTCAACAATGGGGGATCAGCAAGTAGCGGCGGTGATTTTATTGCGCCAGCGAGTCCAGCCAGCGTAATAATTCCGCTTCGGTTGGCGCGGCGCTTGTCCCACCCATCCCGGTGACGGAGCGCCCGCCGCAAAAATTGCCCCATTGCAGACATTCCGGCAAGGGTCTTCCGGCGATAGTTGCCGCCAGAAAGCCAGCGTTGAACACATCACCCGCCCCGGTGGTATCCAGCACCTGAATCTGCAAGGCCGGGCTGTGATAGAGGTCTGCACCCTGGGCGGCAATTGCGCCCTCTGCGCCCTGTTTGATCACGACCAGCGGGATAAAATTGCGCAGGATGTGGAGTGATTCGTGTGTCGATTGGGCGCGTGTCAGGCGGCAGGCTTCCAGACCGTTCGGCATAAACAGATCAACCTGACTCAGGATTTCGCGCACCAGCGGCAAATCCAGCGTTTCCTCACGGTGCTGACAATCCATCGAGATGTAAATGCCGCGTGCGCGCGCATTGCGCAACAATTCCGGCATACGCGGATCGATGGTCAGTCCGGTAAAATGCAGGTGTCGAAAATCGGTATGCTCCAACGCTTCCAGCGCCATGTCTACCGTGTTCGGTGGCGGGTCGGTATAGGAGACGAACGCGCGATCTTTGGGATAGGAAAGCGCAACCGTGACGCGCCGCAAGGGGTGATCCAGCCGGGAAACCAGCGATAGATCGACCCCTTCAACGCGCAGCATTTGCTCTATGAACTGGCTGAAGAAGTCATTGCCGAGTTTGCTCATCCACCCGACATTGACATTCAACCGACGGAGCGCAATCGTCGTGTTCAGCGAACCGCCACCCGGCACGATCTCCAGGTGTTGCGAATAGAATTCGTGTCCCAACTCCGGGAAAGACGGCAACCCGGTAAAGATCATATCGAAGAAATAGCTACCAGGTATTACGATGTCGAAGTGCGAGATCACTGCCATTCCCCGACCAAATCGCGGTGTGTTTCCAGAAATTCATTGACCAGCGATTTCGAAAGCGGATAGTCTCCGATCAGGGGATGCGCCATGAGCGCTTCGTAGGCCAGTCCGCGTGAACGTTCCAGGATCGCGCGTGCCGCCAGACGCTCATAATATTTGATGTTCCGCATCAGCAGATATGGCCCTTCCGGGACTTCTCCGATTGCAAAAGGATGAATCCCTTTGGCGTCAATCAGGCAACTCACCTCGACCACATCATCGTCACGCATTCCGGCGATGGAGCCGTTATTCGGGATATTCAGCCCGGTGAACTGTGTTTTTCCGGTGGCAATACCCTCAATGCAACCGAGCGCCACCCCTGCATAACCTTCGTCGTCTCCATACACAGGTTTGAGTTTGGGACGCGGCGCGTTGTTCCGTGCATGTGCCATATAGGTTTCGCTGCGCTTGCCCATCACTTCCTGCCAGACTTCGACACCCTGCTCCGGGTGGTGGAGCGCGTCTACAGCATGTAAACGATTTATCAGTTCGCCAGTGAAACGGATGACTTCCTCACCGCGCGTCTCCTCCTTTTCGAGCAGAGTTTTCAAGGCTGCTTTCCGATGATAGAAGTAGTGCAGATATTCATTGAAGAACATCTTCAGGCTAAAGCGAAGGTCTGGATCGAACATCGACATATGCGTTGATCGGATAAACTGTTCATCCGCAAGCAGCGCGGGCAAGACTTCCTCACCGCCAGTGCTATCCTCTTCGTCGAATTCGGGATTGATGCGAACGCTGCGCGTCCATGAAAGGTGGTTCAGGCCAAAGACCTGATGACGGACATGGGCAATAGGGACATTCAGAAAACGGCTGGCGGCGTTCTGTGCGCCGTTCGCGCTGTCGCAGATGCCGATGACGCGCTGCATTCCGGCATAAATCAAACCCTGTGCAACCAGTCCTGCCGGATTGGTGAAGTTATATATCCACGCTCCGGGCGCGACCTCTTCCGCAAGCCGGCAATAGTCCAGAATCGCGGGCAGGCTACGCATCGCCATCGCAAAGCCCGCTGCTCCGGTGGTTTCCTGCCCCAGCACGCCGTGCCGGAACGCGATACGCTCATCCAGCGCGCGACCTTTTTCAAGGCCGGGACGAATGCTGGTGATGATGTGAGATGCGCCGCGCAGTGCTTCGCGGGGGTCAGTCGTCAGATGAATCTCAAAAGTTGCCCCGGCCTGCTCTGCCATAGACCGACACAGGCCGCCGATAAGTTCCAGTTTGGCTCCATCAATATCCATGAGCCAGAGTTCTTGCAGCCGGAGCGTTTCGGCGCGACGCACGAGCGCAGGGATGATACGCGGTGTGCGGACACTTCCGCCACCAATAATCGTCAATTTCATAACATTTCGACACGGATACCCACTGGCTGGGTGTGTGCCTTCCTCCCGGTTTCTACTATCTGAACGAGAATAATTGCATGATGAATGAGCCTACTGGCTGCCTCGCACAATGAATATATCGGTGACCTGCTGGCAGACCTGCGTTCCATTGCGGAAGCCCGCAATCGCTACCGGATAGACACCCTCGGCATTAAAGACAGCAACGCCATTTGTCGGGTTTTTGATGTCGATTTCCGGTTTGGTGACCGCCTGTCGCACCACATAGCGCCCATCGGGATGCCGCACCCAAACCCAATAGATTACCGGGGCTTCGAGCGCATTCCAGACGATGCGCGCTTCGTCTCGCATACGGATGATGAATGGGCTGGATAAACCCTTCTCGATCCTGAATTTGGCGCATTCTGCCGGGAGCGTCCGCGTTCCACGCAATGGGGGCGGCGGCTCCTGATAATCAAAGGTCGCTGTCATAGACGGCGTTACGCTGATACGTGGTCCTTCGGTGGGAAAAACATTTTCCACAGGTGGCGGCGTGATTGTATAGTCTGGCTCCGGCGTCCATGTCGCAGGTAGAACGCGCGTTGGTGGCGTCACCAGTTCCAGATGTGCGCTCAACGGGGTAAAGGTCGCGCGGACACTCCCCGGCACAGGGCTGGGCGTCCATGTTGTTGGCGGCGTTTTGGCGGGCGCGGCATTGCAACCAGCCAGCATCACCGCAGTGAATATCATCCAGAAGAATCGTTTCATTGCGCCGCCTGTACCGCCACAATGATCGCCGCCGCAGTCATCAGTATGAACATAGCTACTCCCATCAACAGCCAGATCGCAGCCGGACGCCCCGGTTGCAGCGGAGCCTCTTCCATATCAAACCCGATCATGACGCGCCAGCCAGCCCAATAGAAGGTATAGCCGATGAGCGCCAGCAGCAGGAACGTCACAAACGGCAGGTTGGTCGCATTGATCGGGCCAAAATTGAGCCGACGCGGGTCAAGACTGAAAAATGTGCCATAGATCAGAATCGCCAGACTAACCGTCAACACCAGCGCAATCGCCGCACAGATTACAGTACGGGTCAGGCGCGAACGGCGTCCGATCCAGCGCGCGACACGATCCAGCATATGGACATGCCGCGCACGTTCCGCGATCATCCGCTGATAGTTGGAAACGGTGTTACGAGGGGCAGCCTTTGGCGTTGGTCTGTTCCCGCGCTTCTTGCTCATGGACGAAAGCCCCGGACTATTCCGCCATCGGGCGCATCGACATTGATCATGAAATCTGCCGCCATCTGGAAGTATTCTTTCATCTGGGAATAGGCAGGCTCCGGGATGTTCGCGGCATCCAGCGCGGCGAACATATTGTGTATCCATGCGTCCCGTTCCGCCGCGCCGATGCTGAAGGGCATATGCCGGGCGCGCAGGCGGGGATGTCCCCGTTCCTGGCTATAGGTAGTCGGGCCGCCAAAATATTGAATCAGGAACAGCCGCAAGCGATGCTCTGCACCCTGCATATCATGTTCCGGGTAAAGCGGTTTGAGGATCGGGTCGGTCTTTACGCCGTGATAGAACGCGGCAACCAGCCGATCAAATGCCTCACCGCCGATTTGTTCATAGATGCTTTTCGATGGATGTTGCATGGGGAATAGTGTAGCGTGCCTGATGGATTCCGGCTATGAGCGCCGGGAATTGTATATGTTTTATTACACTTGCTCTGCGCTCAAAATCCCCTATACTTTTTTTAATTCTCATCAGGAAGTTTAATCATGACGACAACTGGTTTTACGGATTTTACGGCAACGCCGGAAATGCAAACCTACCAATTCGGGACGCCTGTGGCGACGTTTGCCAGCGCGCCCAAGCGTACTTCCCGGCGTAATCTCTGGATTTTTCTGCTCATTGCTGGCGAAGTTGCGCTTTTTATGGGCGTCATTTCGGATTATTTTGAAGATGTTGATCTGAAAGTGGGGTTCGTGATTGTTGGGGCGATTGTCGCGCTGTTCGGCCTCCTGATGCTGGAAAGCTGGTGGCGCTATCAGCAGATGAAAGTGCTGATTTTCAATGACGGCTTCACCGAAGAAAAAAATGGCAAACTGAGCGATGTTCGCTGGCGCGATGTAAATGCCGTCTGGCAAAACGTTACCAAGCACTACTATAACGGCGTATATACCGGAACGACGCATATCTACACGATTCAGACCAGCGATGGCAAACGTTTCGTCTGGAAGGACACCATCAAAAATGTGGAAAACCTCGGTGAGATCATGCAAAACGCCGTGACGAACATCCGCCTGCCAGAGGCTTTCAACGCCTATGAAAGTGGTCAGACCGTCTCTTTTGGCCCGCTGGCAGTGAACCTGACTGGAATTTCCAAAGGAAACCAGACTGTCCCATGGACAGAGGTCAAGGGTGTACAGATTGAAAAGGGCTATATCCGTGTGAAGAAGCAGGGCGGCTGGTTCAACTTCGCCAACGTCCCCGCTTCCAGCATCCCGAATTTGTTCATTTTCCTGTCTCTGGTCGATAAGATTGTCGGCATCAACGCCGGGAAGCGCTAGGGGAATAAGATGATTGCAGGACTGATAAAACGGATTGTTGTGTGGGGCGTTTCGACTGTGGTGGCGTTGGGGCTGGCGTTTGCTGCGACCTATGTACAGGGTATCCCGATTCGGGAAGCGCAGGCGCAGACCGTCACACTTCTGGGTGAGAATCTGGAATTGTGCGCCAAAGAAAACCTGAAAACCATGAGCCGTTCCAGCGTGAGCCTGAAGGGGCAAATCGGTGTCGTTGATGTGGAACACAAGCGCATATACAAGCAATATCAGGATGCGCTGGATACCGAACGGCAACCAACCGAAGCAACCAAACTGGCTGGGATATTATGCCTGCGCGAGAAGGTAGAAACCAACACCGAGGAATATGGCAGCGCCTCCTCTTCCAAGCGCTATTATTGCACCCAATATGCCCATGACCTCGAAGCCTTTCTCTTCGATACCCAGACGAAAAAGATGGTAGCCTATCGCAAGTTTCAGGGTACACAACCGCCAGAATGCCCGGATCGCACCAGCAGCAGCGTCACCAAACACGGTCAACTCCCACCCTCTTCCGATATTGGTGACTGGATCAAATAGCACAAATCCCGTTATTCGCCGTTGTATCTGCGGTACAATGGCGAAAAAACACATTTCGGATAGCTGCAAAATGAATTCACTCAACCTATCGGCTGGGTGGCAGTGCCGCGCACTTGCTCCCAACCAGATCACACCTGCGGCGTTTGGCGACGATTCAGACTGGATCGAGGCCAGCGTACCGGGTTCTATCCATCAGGATTTAATACGTGCCGGGAAGATTCCAGACCCGTTTTTTGGTACGAATGAAAACGATGTACAGTGGATTGGCGAAACAGACTGGCTCTATCACTGCACCTTTGACGTATCCCCCGAAATTTTATCGGAGCGCGAAATCGACCTGTGCTTCGATGGCCTGGATACCTATGCCACTGTCTGGCTGAACGACGAATTGATATTACGCAGCGAGAATATGTTTGTTCCGGCGCGCCTCCCGATAAAACGATTACTCGGCGCATCCGGCAATCGACTGTATATTTTGTTCGAGTCAGCATTGCGTCATGGCAAGGAACTCGAAGCAAAATATGGCAAACTGGCCGCCTGGAATGGCGATGTCAGCCGCCTGTACGTGCGTAAGGCACAATATCATTACGGTTGGGATTGGGGGCCAACTTTCCTCACCGCAGGGCTATGGCGTGAAGCACGCATCGAGGCGTATGCAGCGCGCATCGCAGATGTATATGTTCCGGCAACCGTCAGTGACGACCTGCAAATGGCAACTATTCCAGTACAGATCGAACTATCCGGCGCGCTTCCCGATGCAGCAGTAACGCTCAAGTTACATGATCCTTCTGGCAACACGGTTGCTGAAACGACCCTTCCGGCGGGTACGCTGCTTGAACATACCTTTGTTGTCGCTAACCCCGTCTTGTGGTATCCGAACGGAAGCGGCGCACAGGCACGTTATACGCTGGATGTGACGCTGGCACAAGGGGACGTTGTACGAGATTCACGCCAGATTCGGATTGGGTTGCGCCGTCTCCACCTTATGCAAGAACCTCTCACCAACGAACCGGGGACATCCTTCTACTTCGAGATCAACAACCAACCGTTGTTCTCTGGCGGCGCGAACTGGATACCTGCCGATTCCTTCACTCCATCGGTTACGCCGGAACGCTACCAGGACTGGCTGCAATTGGCAGCGGACGGCAATATGAATATGTTGCGCGTTTGGGGTGGCGGCATTTATGAAGAGGATGTTTTCTACGATTTATGTGACGAACTAGGCTTGCTCGTCTGGCAGGATTTCATGTTCGCCTGTGGCATGTA
>CAYSOC010000096.1:0-25095 GCA_964432445.1 uncultured Anaerolineaceae bacterium | reverse complement strand
AAAACTTACCCCTAACAGTGACGGCGTGGTAATTCGTTTGAACATCCCCGCTCTAACGACTGAGCGCCGCCGCGAATTGGTCAAGCTGGTTCACCAGAAGGTCGAAGAAGGCAAGATTGCCGTTCGCAACATCCGCCGTAATGCGATGGATGACCTGAAGGAGTTCGAGAAAGAGAAAATGATCTCCGAAGACGAGCGCAAAGATGGTGAAGAAAGAGTCCAGAAACTCACCGACGCTTTTATCGTACAGGTAGAGCAGGTGGGGAAGCATAAAGAAGAAGAAGTCATGAGTGTATAAATTTTTGTTTGGTTAGTGAGGAGTTTGCCGCGCGAGTGTGTATCATTCGGATCAGGTTTTGTTTTCCTGCGAAATGCGAAGAGAGCGGATAATGGCAGTACAGATGAAAGAAAAACCAGTAGTCGCCGTAGATCGGAACGGGCCGCTACCCATCCCGGAGCGCGTTCCGCACCATGTTGCGATCATCATGGACGGTAATGGACGCTGGGCAAAGGCGCAAGGGCTGCCACGCTTGATGGGGCATAAGGCAGGCGTCGAAAATCTGCGTCGGGTGCTGCGCGCGTGTAGTGAGTTCGGCGTCAAAATCCTCACCATTTACGCCTTTTCGACAGAAAACTGGGGTCGCCCGGAATCCGAAGTGCGCGGCCTGATGAACATCCTCGAAACGGTGATTGACCGCGAGTTCGATGACTTGCACGCCAACGGTGTCCAGTTACGCCATATCGGGACAATGGATAACCTCTCCGAGACGCTCCAGCACAAAGTACGCCGCGCTGTCGAGATGACCCGTAATAATGATAAACTGACGCTCAATATCGCGTTCAACTATGGCGGACGGGCGGAGATTGTGCGTGCGATTCAGCAGATCATCAATGATGGGATTCCCGCCGAACAGGTCGATGAAACACTGATCAACCACTATATTTATACTGCCGGGCAGCCCGACCCGGATTTGATCATCCGCACCAGCGGCGAACTCCGTATCAGCAATTTCCTCACGTGGCAGGGCGTCTATTCGGAATATTATTTCACGAATACATTCTGGCCTGCCTTTGATCGCTATGAACTGTGGTTGGCGTTGCAGCAGTATCAGGGGCGCGAACGGCGGTTTGGTCTGGTGACGCCGCCGGGGTGATCCGATCTCCGTCAAATTTTGCAGATTTTCTATCTTGGCAAGCCCGCAAAATGTGATATATTTATCGTGCGACTGGCACTAGCAACGCGCCAGGAGAGATGGCAGAGCGGTTTAATGCAGTCGCCTTGAAAGCGATCGTGGCGCAAGTCACCGGGGGTTCGAATCCCTCTCTCTCCGCTCGGTTTGCAGGTTAACAAGATAATACGGGGAGGTGCCAGAGTGGCTGAATGGGGTCGCCTGCTAAGTGATTATTGGTGTTAAAGCCAATCGAGAGTTCGAATCTCTCCCTTCCCGCCAGAAAAAAGACCGTACATTCTGAAAACAGGATGTGCGGTTTTTTGTTGCTGGCTGTAATAACTCTTATTGCCTCTTGAGCCTGTTTTTAATACGCCCAACTAACAAGATCAATATAATCACTGGCAATAGGAGGGCTATTGGAATGCAAATTATTATCTCTGGTGGCATATTGTCCCTCAGATATTTTAGGAAATCACGTTACCTTACAAAATAAAAATCCCCGCCAGCACGTTGCTGGCGGGGACAAATTTACGATCTCGCGGCTAATCCGGTGGATTAGTTATACGAGGCGTTGAAGTCCGTGACCGCTGTCTTCAGCAGGGCATCCATCTCATCGGTGAGCCGCTTGGACTCGTCGATGCTCTTGAAAATCTGCGGATACTGCGTCTGGATGTAACGGGCAAACTTGCTCTGCCAGTCCTTGATCTTGTCTACCGGAATGTTATCCAGATAACCGCGCGTACCCGCGAAGATGAAGATAACCTGCTCTTCCAGCGAGTACGGTTGATACTGTGGCTGCTTGAGCAGCTCCGACAAGCGCGCACCGCGATCAAGTTGCGATTTTGTGGCTTTGTCGAGGTCGGAACCGAGCGCGGCAAAGGCTGCCAGCGCACGGAACTGCGCAAGGTCACCCTTCATACGGCCTGCAACCTGCTTCATGGCTTTCGTCTGAGCATCACCACCGACACGGCTGACCGAGATACCGACGTTGAGCGCCGGACGCTGGCCTGCGTTGAACAAGTCGGATTCCAGATAAATCTGACCATCGGTAATCGAGATAACGTTGGTTGGTACATACGCCGAAACGTCACCCAGGAGGGTTTCGATAACGGGGAGCGCTGTCAGCGAACCACCACCACGCGCGTCGGAAAGCTGCGCGGCGCGTTCGAGCAGGCGGCTGTGCAGATAGAACACGTCGCCTGGATAGGCTTCACGTCCCGGCGGACGACGCAGCAGCAGGGAAACCTGACGGTACGCCCATGCGTGGCGGCTCAGATCATCATAGATAATCAAGGCGTCCATGCCGTTTTCCATGAACCATTCGCCCATCGCGCAACCCGCATAGGGAGCGATGTACTGGAGCGCGGCGGGATCGGACGCGGAAGCAACGACAATCGCGGTGTAATCCATCGCGCCATACTTTTCGAGCGTGGCACGGACGGCGGCGATTTGCGCTTCCTTCTGACCGATGGCGACGTAGATGCAGAAGAGGTTCTTGCCCTTCTGGTTGATGATCGTGTCGATGGCGACAGCGGTCTTACCCGTCTGGCGGTCACCGATGATCAATTCGCGCTGACCACGACCAACCGGGATCAGGGCGTCAATCGCCATAATACCAGTCTGTACCGGGCGGCTGACGTTCTTACGCTCGATAACACCGGGGGCGATACGCTCAATGTTATAGTATTCCGAGAATTCGACTGGCCCACGACCATCAACGGGTTCACCGAGGGCGCTCACGACGCGACCAATCAGACCACGCCCGACGGGGACGGAAGCGATACGGCCTGTGCCGCGTACTTCGCCACCTTCGCTCAGGTCGGCATATTCGCCCATGATGATGACGCCAACGTTATCTTCTTCAAGGTTGAAGGCGATACCCATCGTGCCGTTGGAAAACTGTACGAGTTCGGATGCTTTGACGCTCGGCAACCCGCTCACACGAGCGATACCGTCTCCGACTTCGACGATGTGACCGACTTCTACAGCCTTCACATCAGGTTGATACGACTTGATCTGCTGTAGCAGATTGTTCAGTTCGGCGGCTAGTGCCATGTGTGGCGACCTCCCAAATACAAGCGATTTTTGCAAAAAGGCGCATCTATCAAAGAAGAGCGCCAGACATTACACTTGAAATACCAAAAAGCAGGGGAATATGCTCATTTGTTTGTACATTTTAGAACAATCAAATAGGCTTGTCAAATAAAAGATGGAGATAATCGAATTTTTGTTATTTGGCGGCTCTCAGAAGATTGAGGAAGGTTGAATAAGGGCAGATAACCTCTGCCCTCGTGTTGCTTATTGCTTCGGGTGTGTCTTGAAAAACTCCCATGCAATATCGGTGGCTGAAATATCCTGCGTCGGCTTGTCAATGAACCCGCTAATTCCACCCGGCCAGGCGTGTCCCTGATCGGCAATGGTATATAACGTGACTTCGGTCTTCCGGGCGCACCCTGTATAATCTGTTATGGTGACTTGCCCCGTCGTCTTGACAGCAGGGGCTGCCTTGCAGCCATTCACGCCAACCCAAAACGCAATCGAATCTGCAACCGAAAGGTCGGAGCGCCCGACAACCACGCCTTTGATTGTAACGCCGCCATCATAACGAACGTTTTCATCCAGTTTGCCGTGAAAAGCCAGCACTGAAACTGGAGCAACGGGTTTCTGAATTTGCACCATTGGCTGGCGCAAGCGTGGTCTTCCGCCGATTGTCCCCGCAGAAACCGCAATCGCTGCAAGTTTATCGGAAAGTTCTGCACCTAGCCGATAGGACATCATCCCACCGTTGGAATGTCCTGTCGCATAAATACGTTTGGGGTCAGCCTGTCTGGTGCTGACCATTTCATCGATCAGTGCGCGTACAAATGCAACGTCATCAACCTTATCGTCAAAGGCTTCGCCACAACAGTGGATCGCGTCCCATGTCGGCAACGTCCCCGTGCCGCGCGGATAAATCACAATGAAGCCTTCCCTGTCGGCTTTCTGACTGAATTGGCTATCTCTGGCGAATTGTTCCGGGTTGCCACCACCTCCATGAAGCGCGATCACCAACGGTAGCAGATTTGGTTTATTAGCCGGAAAATGGATTAGATACGAACGTTCCACACCATTCACCAGAATTTTGCGCGATTCCGTTTTTCCTTTGTTCATTCCGCTTTGAGCGAAAGCGGGCGTAAGTGACAGCGGAAAGATGAATATAGCAACAAGAAGAGCTATCGCGGATTTTTTCATAAAGCACCCCTGATCATGGATTTATGCTGATAGTAGAAATAATTTGTAAAGTTTCTTTGAACCTGGCGTAATTTTTTAAACGCTGCCTCTTTTTGATCTTTTCTTTACGCCAATCGGCCAAATGTTGAAAAACCTGGAAGTTGGTCACGTTATAATGCTTTGTATCAACCTGACATACAAGGATAATCTGTAGTGAACAAGCGCGGTGCTGGTGGAACTTCGGGCAGGCCGGGATCATTTTTCATCGGTTTGCCGATGGTATTGATTGGCGGCTGGCTATTCATCAATCAGGTGATGGTCACAACCAGCTTTCGAACGCTGTGGGATGGAAACGGTTCAGGAATAGCGCTCCTGCTTCTGTTCGGGGGAATTGGTATTCTGTTTTTCAGCGGCAAATCATGGCTTGGTTGGCTACTGGTTGCCATTGCTGCCATTATGATTTTCCTGAATATAATTTCCAACCTGGTTGTCTACTTCAGACCAGCGAGCCTTGCATCCACAATTCTGATGTTCGGATTGCTTTTCGGTGGGATGGGATTGGTCGCACGTTCACTGCGCCCTATCCAGCAATAGCATTGGAAATCTCACAGCCTATGCAGTCGATTTATTGTCCTTGTACAGTTCCGAGAGCGGGTTATCCGAAGGCGCAACGCGCATTGGAATCATGATATGGAAGGTTGAACCGGGCAGGGTTTTCTCATCGTAGCCTGTGCTTTCAGCCCAGATGCTTCCGCCATGCGCTTCCAGAATGCCTTTGGCGATTGCCAATCCCAAACCAGGGCCGCCACCCTTGAATTTGCTCTTGCCGCTGGAATGCGTGGCAACTTCTGCCTGTGACGAGAATTTCTCGAAGATGCGTGAGAGGTTTTCTGCCGGGATGCCGATCCCGGTATCCGATACCTGTAGATCGCAGAACCCCGGCAGTTCACGCGCGCCAATCGTAATCGAGCCGCCATCCGGCGTATATTTGACCGCGTTGCTCAGAACCTTCTGGACTGCCTGATACAACCGTTCGGAGTCGGCAAAGGTTGGCTTTTCGGTGATCTCTTCCTTGCGGATTTCGAGTTTCAGATTCCGCGCCTGCATAGTCGTCTGAAGATCGAACCCGATTATATCTACCAGACGATTGATCCAGACGGGTTGCAAGTGCAGATTCAGAATCTTGTTGTCGATCAGCGACACGTCGATCATATCTTCGACAATTTCGCGCAATCGGGACGCGCCGCCCTGCATTCCATTGATCATCATCAGGAACGGGGAATAATCGGGATTCGACTGCATCGTGCTTTTCATCATGGACATATAGCCCTCGATGAGCGTCAATGGCGTTTTCAATTCATGGGCGGCAACAGCAATAAAATCCGATTTGGATTTATCTACACGCCTGACGAGCGCTTGTGCTTCGGCAACATCCTGCTTCGCCTGCGCAATAATCTGTTCGGATTCCAGACGGGCGACTTCCTGCACCGCATCATCAAAAAGCGTGGACAATGTAATGATAGAGTCGCAGGCATCAGCAATGGATATGTCAGATGTTCGCAGTTTGACCCATGTCACACGACGGATCGAGTGGATGATGGGGATCAGGCTGGCGCTCTCGCCGCCAGTGACGAGGCTGCGCGAAGACACCCAATCCGTCAAAACACTTTTGAGGATACCAAAATCCTTCTTTTCGACCCACCACTTCACACCGTGAAAGAATGCCACGATAGAAATTTCTACCGTCTGTCGCAATCCTTCATCGGTTGTAAGCGCCAGCGATGCGGCACGTATCAGAGAATCGTCGTGTTCTTCCAGCCATTGCGAGAGGTTGATCATGCAGTCCCCGTTGCAGTTACGTAACTTCGTCGTGCGCTATTGGATGACCCCTGTCTGTTCCAGCCAGACCTGGAGCGTGCGTCCGACTTGTTCCAGACTTTGCGCGCTAATTTTATCGAGTTTATCGGAAACAGTATGCCATTCCGGATAATCGAAGTCGATTATATCAATGGCTTTGATTCCTGCATCTATAAATGGTATGTGATCGTCAATCATGGTGAACCGTTGCGCCGGGACGAACCCGCCATAGCCAAGCGAAGCCGCCACGCGCCATATCCCGGTCATGATTTCTGGCGCAGACTCCATCGAACGTCCCTCATAGTGGAGGTTGAGGTTCGCATCGGCAACCATATCCAGTATGACCACATATTCAGGCTTTACATCCAGCTTTTTGACGTATTCATAGGTTCCAAGACTAAAGTCAATCCATCCCGGTATATTACCGTTATCTTCGGCATCCAGAAAGACAAGACGGATTTCGTGATTAAATTGATATCCCTTACCCAGGACACGTGCTAGTTCCATCAAGACAGCGCCACCGCTCGCGCCGTCGTTCGCGCCGAGGACAGGCTCTTTATGTTTGGCAACGTCCGGGTCATTATCTGCCCATAGCCGCGTATCGTAGTGCGCGCCGAGGATGATCACCGGGCCGCTACCAATACTGGCGATCAGGTTGCGCCCTTTGATAATCTTGCCATCTATATTCAAATTCAATGGTTGCTCGGAAGTTTTCCAGCCATAGCTTTTCAGCGTTGCCAGAATGTAATCTCCCATTTTGAAATTGGCTTCCGAACCTGTCGGGCGCACACCGAAACCAACCTGCGCTGCGGCAAATTCGTAGGCACTGATGCCACTAAATTTTTCTTTGTTGCTTTGTGGTCGGAGGGTAGCGGTTGCTGTCGCAGCGGTTTGGGGTGTAGAGGTCGCATTCTGAGCAGAAATTTGATAATTTATTCCGATAAAACCATTTATCAGGACTAATGCAATTCCAGTGGCTATTAGACATAAAACGCCCGATTTTCGCTGCAAAATAACGCTCCTCACAACGCTGATTTTCCTGATTATTATAGCGAACACTTTTCTGAATTGCCGTAACAGAGGCGTAGGAAATTCAGAACAAAGTGTCAGAACAGTTGCACTATAGAACACTATTCCATAGAACTCCCGGCTGTGCTATCCTATCTATCCACGATAACCAGAAGAAAAGAGAAAATGGATACCGCGCTCGAAAGACTTAAAATACGTTTGAATGATGCTGCATACCTGAGTTCCGCCGCCGCTCTCGTTGGATGGGAGCAGCAAACCTATATGCCCGAAGGTGGCGCAGAAACGCGCGCCGGACATCTCTCTACCCTCGCCCGTATCGAACACGAAATGTTCACCAGTGATGAAACCGGACGCCTGCTCGAAGACGCCACAAAGGAACTCAACGGCGCAGGCTACGATAACGCCGACGCCAGCCTGATTCGCATCACCAAACGCGATTATGAACTGCGTACCAAAATTCCCGCTTCCCTCGTCGCGGAAATCAACCATCACAACGCTATTGGACATAACGTCTGGGCGAAGGCACGCGCCAACAACGATTACAAATCGTTTGCGCCTGTCCTCAAAAAGACGATGGAATTGATGGTTCAGGTTGCCGAGGCGCTTGGCTATACCGATCATATCTATGATGCGCTGCTCGATCAGTATGAACCCGGCATGAAAGCCGCCGATGTTGCCGCGATGTTCGCTGGCCTGAAAAACGATATTGTGCCACTGGTTGCCGCCATCAAGGAACGTCAGGATCGCGTCGATGATTCCGTTCTTCATCGTGCCTATGATATTCACAAGCAGAGCGCTTTCACTGAAATGGTGGCAAAGGAGTTTGGCTTCGATTTCAACCGGGGGCGTCAGGATAAGGCAGTACACCCATTCTGCCAGTCGCTCTCGCCGGATGATGTACGCATCACAACCCGCTTTGACCCGAATTTCGTGAATACTGCGCTGTTCGGTACGATGCACGAAACCGGACACGCGCTTTATGAACAGGGTGCTGGCGGTGGCAAGCTACACCTGCGTATGTCCACCGGAACATCACTCGGCGTACATGAAAGCCAATCGCGGCTGTGGGAAAACATCGTCGGGCGTTCGCGTGGATTCTGGAAGAAATATTTCCCGAAGTTGCAGGGAACGTTCCCAGAGTCACTCGGTGACGTTGACCTGGAAACGTTCTATCGCGCCATCAACAAGAGCTATCCGTCGTTCATCCGTGTCGAAGCGGACGAAGTGACCTATAACCTGCATATCATGGTACGCTTCGAGATGGAAACGGCACTTCTGACAGGTCAACTCACGATAGATCAAGCACCAGAAGCATGGAACGCCAAATACCAGGAATATCTGGGCATCACGCCGGACACCGACAAAATCGGCATTTTGCAGGATGTTCATTGGTCAAGTGGTCTGGTTGGCTACTTCCCAACCTATTCCATCGGCAACCTGCTCTCGGCGCAACTCTGGGAGAAGGCGACTACTGATCATCCGAACATCAAGACCGATGTAGAGAACGCGAAGTTCGATACATTGCTGACATGGCTACGTGAGAATGTCCACCAGCACGGACGTAACTATCTGCCAAAGGAATTGATCCAGCGTGCGACGGGCAAGCCGCTTTCTTCGGATGCCTATGTACGCTATCTCAAGACCAAATATGGCGAGATTTACGGGTTCTAAATCATCGTTGGTTGTTAATGACGGACGGGCTTTTTTGCCCGTCCCTACAGGTTATGATCAGGTTGTGCGCGCCAGGTTCGTTTCGTTGATGGCTGTTTCAGGTTTGAGATTTTCTACCTTGTGCGGCTCGGAGAGCGATTCTACCGACCAGATAACCATCACCAGCCATAGCGCATCGGCAAGCAGCAAGTGAATAATCTGGACAATCACAGGCGCAAGGAACATGATGTTCATCATGCCAATAGCAAGCTGAATGCAGATAATCACTTGTAACAGGTTGAACGCCGATCCAGTTTCATCTTTCCGCGCCAACCGTACCACAACGCGCCCCGCAACAAGCAAGTAGACACTCGTCAAAATGGCAATGATCGGGTGAATCACACGCAACCGGATCAGAAAGCTGGATGCTGGATCGAGATCAGCAGCGAACCCTTCGCCAAGTGTTTTGGATGGGAACAGCGTATCCCCAAGTGCCGTTACTGCGCCTGCCGCACACAGGAGGAGGACACCGAGGATACCGATCACGATGAGCGCCTGTATACCGCGATTGACTTTCCACCGAACCCGTTCGGAGAAGTTGCCACTCCATGCGGTCAGGCTCAGACAACCAAGCAGTAGCAACGTGTTCACCAGATGGATTGCCACCATCGCTGCGCGACCTGGGGAATTATTCGTTCCAGTCAGTTCCAGCCGTACCAACGCCGCGCCAATCCCGCCTTCAATAATCACAAAGATGAGCGAACCGATTGCCATCCCGCGCGTCAGATTCCAGCCACTGCGCCGGAATGCCCATACCAACAGGATCAAAATCAGCACGCCGGAAAAACCGCTGGTCAGGCGGTGTCCAAATTCGATAAGCGTTTCGATTTGCCGGGGGGTCGGGATAATCTCCCCGTTACAGGTTGGCCAGTGGCTCCCGCAGCCTGCACCACTGCCAGTTGCGCGGACTACCGCACCCCAGGCAATCACCGCAACATTGTAAAACGTGACAAACCACGCATATTTCGCAAAATTCGTTCGGAACATAGAGAGGACTGTTACCAATTACCTATTTGCCTGAATGTTAACTCCCGGAAATCATTATGAGCAACTTCGATCAGGGCGAGAATAAATTTTTGAAATTTTTGTGGATATAGATTTATTTTGAATTGAGATAGTTTGTTTCTTCAAACAAACGCATACGAATCTTAAATTGTTTGAATGGTAAATAAGCCATTCTTTAGTTATTCTATATATTACATCTCTCACTGTCACCTTTGCCCGAATCCCGCAACAAAACGAATTTAACCGAATTCCTATGTTTTCAAAACATTTGCGGGTATACTTTTTTCGTTTTTCAAGCAAATTTGCTCATAACGGGGAATTATCGGGTGTTTAACCGAAGCCGCCTGCACGTAGGCGATATTGCGAGAGATGTCAGCGAGGGTGAATTGCAAAAATTGTTCGAGCAAGCGGGCGCTGTGGAGACGATCCAGATGCCGCTACAGCCGGACGGCGCACATGGCGGTTTTGCATTCATCGAGATGAAAGATAGTGAGGGGGCCAGACGAGCCATTCAGATGTTCAATGGCTACGAACTTAAAGGACGTCCGCTTTTCGTCTTTTCCGTACCTCCACGCAGTCAACGAAAGGGTGAAACCAACAGCTAATTCAGTTTAAAGAATTAGGGGTTGTGCAAGCCGGGTAAAATGGGGGAAAATTGGTCAACAGACTGTTTCGTATTGCTTGTGTACTCAGTTGTTTGTCGCTCAGTCTAAGTCTGTATGCGACGCCCAGACAGGAGACTATGCTGAACTCACTACGACGCTTTGTTGATAATACACCCCGCGAACATCTTCCCGACGGTCCATCCCAACCCGTGACCGATGTCCGTGCCTTCACTCCGACCAGCATCGGTAGTGGCGCGTTTGGCAAATGGGTAATCGACGCGGACGGCTTGCCCGCCTATCAATATGACCTTGATCAATATGCCGATCCACGCGCAAAATATCAGAATTCGCAGGGGCTGGATCGGCGCGATCATTGGTACGCCATCGGTAATGATCGGCTGAATGTTCTTGCTGGCAACGATGGCACGATTCAGGTCTATATCGGTGATCGCGGCGGTATGTTCCTCAATCATTTCGATGATGGGGCTGGCCCGGATGACTGGCTGGAAGGTTTCGGCTGGCTGCCTGATCCGATCAAGAGTTTTGTCTGGCGGCTTTTTGCCGATCTGCGGCAGCGTCAGTTGAACGGAAAGCTGCAAAAATGGTATGCCACTCACCCTGCCGATACCAACCGCGTCAAACTGGCGGAAGAAATTCAGGATACGATGAAAGAGGCGGGACGCACCACCCCGCTGAACCCGGATAAGCACATTCACTATTCAGGTGGATTCAGCTATCTGGATGATGGTACAGAAACATGGGCAACCGCCTATAAATATCGTCCGGCAAAGTCGGAGACGCGCCGCGTCTTCGGAGTTGGTTACTACGAGACGGAAAATTCCTATCGTGGTATCCGCGAGGTACGCCGCACCTACTCCCCTTTTGGCAATGATCCCATCGTTATTACCGATGTCTATTTGCGCAACACTACCGACCAGCCAATTACCATCAGGCATTATGAATATTGGGACGTGAACCAGCATCAGTTGAAGGCCAACTGGTTCGAGACAGGGCTGGCAGCGGTAGCTTCCACCGATTCACGCGAAGCCGTCAATGACAATTTCATCCAGCGTGTGGACTGGGATGCCAACACCTCAACACTGCGCTCGCAGATGACCGCGATTGTCGATGGGATTCCGCGTGAAGGAGATGCTTCGCGCGTCGATTACTACCCCTCCGATGTGTTCCTGATCGATCTGGAAGGCCAGGCCGATGCCGTTTATACGGATAAGCAGTTCTTCTTTGGGGATGATGGCACACCGGAACAGCCAAACGCAATACGCACACGCGCCGGGAGTCGGCTACTGGACGAAACCAGCGCGCTGCATCAACCCTTTCTGCTGGTACAGCGCCGGGTGATTACGCTGCAACCCAACGAGATTAAACAACTGCGTTATGGTTATGGTGCGGCACGTCCGGGCGAATCGCTGGATTGGGTGCAGCGCTATCGTTCCACCTCTTCCCAGAGCGTCACCGATGCCTGGAAGCCACAACTGGCCTATTTCTCGACGGGTGCAAACCCGGTCATGTCGCGCGAAATGGCATGGCATAGCTATGCGCTGCAACAAAACGTGGTCTATAACGAATATTTCAAGAACCATGTGATTACGCAGGGATCGGCCTATCTCTATCTGCATGGCTTCGATGGTGCGCCGCGCGATCAGGCGTTGTTTTCCATGCCGATGACCTATCTCCGCCCGGAACTGGCGAAAGAATCAATCCGCTTTATCATGGCGCTCACACGGGCAGATAACGGGTATATGTCCTATGCATTCTCCGGCAATGGCATTCTGGAAGGCGCAGGCATCCACAACAAGCCAAGCGATCTGGATTTGTTCCTGCTTCTGGCAGCAACAGAGTACCTTGCCGCGACGGGCGATTATGCCTTCCTCGAAGAGCGCGTTCCTTATTTCCCGGCAGGAGAAATCCCCTCCGGTGCGCATGGTGACACGGTGCTGGATCACTTGCGTTATGCCTACGATCACCTGGTCAATGTCGTGGGAATCGGCGCGAATGGCCTTGTAAAAGTCGGGGATGGCGACTGGGCAGATGGCGTCGTGATTGAAAATGCCGCGCAACACCTGTTCCTCGGCGTGTCTTTCAATCAATCTGTCGAGAATGGCGAATCGGTATTGAACTCGCAAATGGCATTGTATATCTTGCCATTGTTTGCAAACGCGATTGAAAAACAGGATGCCCAACTTGCCGGAAGGATGCGCGCCATCGTTCCGAAACTGCGTGAAGCTGTTCAAAAGCAATTCGGAGAGCGCTGGTATTCACGCGCAATTCTACGGGATGCGGTGAATCAGCCTGTTGTCATCGACAAATTCACGATCAATCTGGAAGCGCAATCGTGGGCGTTGATCAGCGGACTTGCAGCGGAAAAGGGCGTTGAAAAGACGCTCATTGACGCCATTCAGGGTCGGCTGGATGGCAATGCCCCGACGGGTGCGCCATACATCGAACACAACGGACAGATTTCGGCGGCGATCAGTCAATTCCTGACATGGGGCTATAGCCGTTCGCGCCCCGATCTGGCGTGGCAATCGCTGCAAAAACTCAGCTTTGCCAACCACGCGATCTACTTTCCGAATATCTGGTACGGTATCTGGACAGCGCCAGATTCGCTTAACCCGGTAGATGACCAAAACTATCCCGGCGGAACATGGGTCAGCCCGGTTACACCGATGACCGACTTCCCGGCGATGAACAGCAACCCGCACGCGATGAGCCTGCTTTCGTTGATCCGGTTGGCAGGGATCGAACCGCTTGCCGATGGTCTGCGGATTGCGCCGCGCATTCCGAAAGATTCGTTCACGCTCGATCTGCCCTTGATCAAGGTGGTGGTCGATAAGGGTAGCATCTCCGGGGAATATCGCGCGATTGTAGACGGGGGGCGCACCTTGTATGTCGAAGTGCCGCTCTCTGCAACAGCCTTGCAGGTCATGGTTAACGGGGAGGCTATCGCCACGCCACAGCAGTTCGGCGGCTATGTCTTTGTACCGTTGACTTTCAAGAAGGGTGATAAAGTGAGTTTCAACGTGTCGTGGGGGGAATTTATGGTAAACGCTCCGCTGGGGCGCGATGTGGAAGCCCTGACGCGCTGATTGGAGGAAACCCGGCGCTGAAAGGGCCGTCCGCAAAAGATGGCAACGATTATTGGTGATCAGTAGCGGACGTGCTTCGGCACGTCCGGGGCGAGGTTGATTTTTACGATGACTATCACCCCGAAACGGCATCAATACGTTGTTTCGGGGTGACATCCTCAAAGATCGCCAGTAATCTATCCGCAATCCGCGCCCATGAGTATTCATGGGCTGTTTGTATCGCGTTGGCGCTCATCTCTGCGCGTTTCTCCGGGTTTGTCAGCAGAGCGCAGATTTTTTCCGCAAGTGCCGCTGGCTCACGTACCGGGACGTGTGAGCCGTTATAACCATCGCGCACGAGGAACGCCAGACCGCCGACTTCGGACGCAATCACGGGCGCACCGCAGGCCATCGCTTCCAGCGCCACCATCCCGAAACTTTCATAGTCCGAGGGCATGATCAGCGCTTCCGACGCGGAATAGTAATCCTGCAAGGCTTCCTGATCCTTTGCGCCGAGAAATTTCACGGTACAACACAAATCAAGATCGCTCCGCATTTGTTTCAGACGCAGCATTTCGGCATTCGCTGTATCTTTCGGATCGCCGCCGACGATGCTCAATACCAGTTCTTCGACCAGTTCTGGGCATTCGGATTTCAAAATCGCCAGTGCCTGTAGGATAGTATCGACTGCTTTCAGCGGTTCGATGCGCCCGACGAACAGCAACATCTTTTCATTCGGCGCGATACCGAGCCGCTTTTTGGCTTCGGCAGCAGGGCGCGGCGTAAATCGGCGCAGGTCTACCCCCGGTGGCACAATCTCGATAGGGTGGCGGCGGGCGTTATACAGCCAGAGCATCTGCGCGCGTTCGGCAGGTGTCGCAGCGATCAAACGATCTGCCCACGACATAATATCGGCCTCGTGCAGATCGCGGTCTGTATGCTTTTCCGGCTGATACGCGATCCGGTCTTTCATCCGTCCGAGCGTGTGGAACATCTGCACGACGGGGGCGTGCCATGCCTCGCGCAGATCATGTGCTGCGACGCCACTCAGCCAGTAGTGACTGTAGATCACATCGTAGCCAAGCCCTTCGCTCTCGGCAAACGCGATGGTGTTTTTCACAAATTCCGGGATGCGCGGGAAGACATCATCCGGGTCAAGCGGAACCTCGGAGCCGTCCGGGATGTGGATTACGCGCGCGTTATAGCCAAGCGTCTCGTTGATATGCGAGATGCACGGGTCTTGCGAACGGGTGAATACATCGACTTCGATCCCGCGTCGTCCAAATTCGCGCGCCAATTCGCGGACATAGACATTCATGCCGCCCGTCTTTTTTCCGCCGAGTGTCGCCAACGGGCAGGTATGTACACTCAACATCGCAATTCGGTTGATCGCGCTCATTATCGCCTCTTTACTGTGCCGGTTCCGGCGTGCGTGTCGCTTTGAATTCCATCACAGGCGAATCCACCGCACCCATCCGATATTTATATTCTTCGTTGCCACGCAGGAAATCGAATACGGCGCGTCCCTGCTCGATGTTGTATTGAATCAGATAACCGAGCAGGACGATCCCGCAGCTTAGATGTGCATAGCCCTGTGGCAGCAAGCCGGAATTATACACACCGATTCGGTTGTCATAATCAAAATTAAAATACGCAGCCGCAGGCGTTCCGTCAACCGTCAGGAATGCCAGTTGCAACCAGCCGCACTCCGCAACCTTCGGCACAATCGCGCGGAAGAATGCCGCGTTTTTTGGATCGTCCATGAACTTCGCTTTTTCCGGGTGACTGGCGCGCATCAGATCAATAAATTTTTCGATCTCTGCGTTCAGGTCGTGTTCCTTCCCGACCAGATACCATGCCACCTTTTCGCCGCCTTCGGGGTTTTCGGCGCGGCGTATCTTGCGGCGCAGTTCGTGCCGATTCTTCTTATCCAGCACGTTGCTCAGGTAGTCCTCGAAGGTGACAGGCAGGGGAATATACGGACAGGTTTCCTGCTGTTCGATTTCCACAAAAAAGCCCTGCTCACGGAAAAATCGCGGCAGGGCTTCGAGTGTTGGCGATTTCTCCTGGATATTACACAAGCTGACGCGGGTATATTGATCCGCGTGCGCGCCGACATATTCAACGACAGTTTTGAGGAATGCCTCACGATGTTCCGGCGCAGCGATCACATCCACGTAATCGGTCACATCGACACAGCCGACACTACGCAAAGTGCGCGTCCCGTTTTCGATGAACCATGCGGCAATTCCGGCAAGTTGTTCATTTTCGTATCCGGCAATCAGCCATAGCTCACCGGGGCAATAGGCATTCCACCAGGTCGATTGCCATTCCCAGGTCAGGAATACTTCATTTATCGCATTCCGACTGAGCAGGTTGTTCCATTCAGGTTGCAGCTTTTCAAAGCCGGAATTATCGTGAAAAATTTCAAGTTTCAAGCGCGGATGTCTCCATCATATGGGGATTATCGCATAATAGCGGTGCAGGTAGGTATCTTCCCTTCAGATCGTACACACGCCGCGTGTCTTACGTTATTTTAATTTCATCCGGCAGAAGTAGCACAATCATTTTCATATCCAGTGACAAAAAATCCTCCCGGATCAAATACAGTTGGATTGAGGCTGTTTATTCCTGAAACTTCTTTTAACCCAACAATCTCACACTCTTCTTTAAATTCTGGAATAGTAAGTTTTTGTATCGTAAAGTTGATCCCCAGAGATATGATCTTTCCTTGACGCATCCCGTCTCCACCGTGCCTAAAAAATAGTCCTTTTGCCTCAATTGCAGGATTCCCCGATTTCAATTCAGCTTTGGTAAACCATTGTTTTCTATATCCAGCCAGCTTCCGATAAAAACTCAACATTGAGTTTGGATCATTCTCTTCTTCCTCAACACTGATCCCATCATCAGGTTTGTTATTGAAGTTGAACCAGGTCGCCTGTCCTGTACCTTTCATACTCTTGTGCCAATCCAGCGGTTCACGGCGGCAGGCATCATAATCCGGCGGGCCGCATTTATCGCCTTTCATGCCAAGTTCTTCCCCGTAATAGATCACAATCGGGCCGGGGTTAGTGTACAAAAACAATGCTGCGGCCTTCGCGCGTTGAATATCACCGCCGACATTGCCCATTACGCGGTTGGTATCGTGATTATTGATAAAGCGTACCAGTTTGCCACCGGGAGGATACAGGCTTTCCGGGTTTTGCGCGAGGCCAAATGCTACCGTCTGATTGCCCTTGCCACTGAATACGCCCTCGCCGTTGCGATCCCAATGGCCTGCCATCTGGATATACAGCGGGAAGTCAAACGCCGCATCCAGCCGGCCATTGCCCAGATAGCCGTTCATATCCTGCGGTGTTTGTACCCAGAGTTCACCGAGCAAAACGGCTTTTGCGTTGACCTTGTTCATCTCCGTGCGTAAGTGTCCCCAGAATGTGCCGGGTGGCCCGTTGGCAACATCGGCGCGATAGCCATCCACGCCATCGCTGATGTTGCCGTCCTTGTTCGGGTCAAGCCAATAGAGCGCTATATCGGTGCTGAATTTGACAACATCGGGATTTGCGTAATTAAGTTTGGGCATTTCCTGCACGCCCGCGAAGGTCGTATATTGCGTGTGCGCGTCGTTGCCCCATGTGAAATAATCGGAATATTGACTCTTTGGATTGTTATAAGCATCTTTAAATACAGGGTGCTGATTGCTGACATGATTCACGACATAATCCAGCAGAATAAACATTTTTCGCTTGTGAACTTCATTGATCAATTGCAATAAATCGGCGTTTGTTCCGTAGTCCGGGTTGACGGTGTAATAATCGGTTGTATCGTAGCCGTGCAGAGACGGGCTTTTGAATACAGGCAGCAGCCAAATCGTATCGATCCCCAGCGACTGCAAATAATCCAGTTTCTCGATCACCCCGCGCAAATCGCCAATGCCATCACCATTGGAATCGCGGAACGAACGCACATAGAGCGAATAGATCGTTGCGGTGTCGAACCATGCCAGGTTTTCATTTTTGACGAGCGTTGCAGTTGGGGTTACTGTCGGCGCAACGGCAGTCATCGTTCCCGCCGCATAGACCGTCGCCATGATCCGGTTAAAAGGAGTAGGAGAGGGGCCGCCCCCCGTCGGCTCCAGTGCAACTTTGGTGGGGGCAGCTGTGGCGGCTTGGGTAGCAACGCGGGTTGCTACCTGCGTCGGTGCAGTGGTGGCAGCCTGGGTAGCAACGGCAGCAGGTTGTGTCGCAGGCTGAGTCGCTACTACAGGCGTTGGCGCTATCTCGCCACTACTGACAGGGACCACAGTTGGCGGCGCAGATACCGCCGTGAGCGTAATATTGATAGTATTCGTACCTTGTGCGCGTGCCGTTGCCGTTGCGATCAGAGAGTTGGAATCACACGCCGAAACGAGTCCGGTAAAAGCCACTATTCCCAAAATCAGCAAAAATCTTTTCATTGCAAAAAACCTTTTGGGGTGAAATAAACCTGCGTACAAGTGTAGCACCGTCCAACGTCAGACGGTAAAGGATCGCCGTCCAAGGCTGTCTATAAAACAATCTGTGTATCTGATTGAAAACCCGCAGTTTAAAGGCTTGTCCCCAAATTGGTTTAAGCGTAGCAAAGTAGTTGACCCACCCTAAATCCCTCCCCGCCAGCGAGGAGGGACTTCCAGAGTGATGCGCGTTGGCACCCTTTCCCTGCGTGCGGGGAAAGGGCGGGGGGTTAGGGGTCAATGCCTGACCGGATGAACCTTTGTGGACAGGCTTTTCAGCGCCGGGTCTGGGAAAATCGATCACACGTCAAACATTATGCAAAACTGTAAAGGAAACCCATGCACATCGACATTTACCATGATACCGTTTGCCCCTGGTGCAGAATCGGGAAGAAGAACCTGCAAATTGCACTGGAAAATTTCACCGAAGAACCCGTCACCATTACCTATCACACCTTCTTTCTGAATGAAGGACTGCCGCCGGAAGGCGCGGATTTCCGCGAATATATGCAAACCAAAGTTGCCGGACGTATCCCGCTTGACCAGATGTTTGAAAACCCGCGCCGCGCCGGGGAAAAGGTTGGGCTGAAATTCAATTTCGACAAGATTGAGCGCGCGCCGAATACCGCACTATCGCACATCCTGATCGCGTTCACACCCGATGATCAGAAGGTCGCCATGATCGACGCCCTCTATAAAGCCTATTTTGAGGACGGGCGCGATATTGGTCAGCGGGATGTCCTGCTCGAACTGGCGAAAGCGCAGGGTCTGGATTTGGAACAGGTCGAAGCGGGACTGAATGACGCTGATCTCTTCGCCAAAGTCGAAGAGGAAGCACACGAAGCGCAAGAAATGGGGATCACGGGCGTGCCGTTCTTCATTTTTAATGGGAAATACGCCCTGAGTGGCGCGCAACCGCCGGAGATGTTCGCGCGCGTGCTGCCACAGGTCGTCCAGCGATCAAAAGAAGAAGGCATCACGCCATAGTCCATCTTGACAATCGAGTCTGATCAGACGAACATTCCCACGATCTGCAATATGAGTATCAACTATGGAATTACTACCTGTGACGGTGCTTTCCGGCTTTCTTGGCGCGGGAAAGACCACTGTCCTGAATCATGTGCTGAATAACCGCGAGGGCAGGCGTGTCGCTGTCATCGTTAACGATATGAGCGAAATCAACATCGATGTGCGTCTGGTGCGTGACGGCGGTGCGGAACTCAGCCGTGTCGATGAAGAACTGGTCGAGATGACCAACGGCTGTATCTGTTGCACGCTGCGCGAAGATTTGCTGGATGAAGTCGCGCGTCTCGCCAGAGAAGATCGCTTCGATTATCTGCTGGTGGAATCGTCGGGGATCAGCGAACCCCTGCCCGTCGCGGAAACATTCACCTTTGTCGATGATGGTGGAACCTCTCTGAGTGAAGTCGCCCGCCTCGACACAATGGTGACGGTTGTCGATGCGTATAACTTCATACGCGACTATCGTTCCAGTGACGAACTGGCAGAACGCGGCCTCGCCGTCAGCGAAGAGGATACGCGCTCCATTGTGGATTTGCTCGTGGAGCAGGTCGAATTTGCCGACGTGATCCTGATCAACAAAATCGATCTGGTGGAGCCGGACGCTGTTAATCAACTGGAAGCGATCCTGAGCCGCCTGAACCCCGGCGCAAAGATCGTGCGCATCGATCACGGTCAGGTAGAGCTGGATGAAATCCTGAATACCGGGCGCTTCGATTTTGAACTCGCGGCGCTTTCGCCGGAATGGTTACAGAACAGCCACGACCATGATCACGATCATTCCGAAGCGGCGGAATACGGCATCAGCAGTTTTGTGTTCCGTGCGCGGCGTCCGTTCCATCCGGGGCGTCTGTTTGAGGCGCTGGAAAGCAACGCGCTCGACTGCCTGATCCGTTCCAAAGGCTTCGTCTGGCTGGCGACACGCCACAACGAGATCGGTATCTGGTCACAAGCCGGATCGCTTGTCACGCTGGAATATGGCGGTTCGTGGTGGACGGTCACACCGAAGGACGAATGGCCGGATACCGCCGAATATCTGGCAGAAATCAGCAGCACGATGGAAGAACCCTGGGGCGACAGGCGGCAGGAACTTGTCCTGATCGGCCTGGAAATGGATCGCGCGCAGGTGGAATCTATTTTCGAGTCGTGCCTGCTCACCGACACGGAGATGGCGCAAGGCACGAAGCAGTGGCGCAAGCTGGACGATCCGTTTGGCGACTGGGGCGGCGAAGAGTAATCCGGGAAAACAAAAACCCCGGCGTTAAAACCGGGGTTAATTTCCAGACTTAATTAAAAATCCGCGAAGATTACTTCGTGCCAGTGCGCATCGCGCGGGCGAGTGCTTCGCTTTGTTCCTGACGGCGCTTCTCGCTGCGGGTATCCTGCTTCTTCTTCGTCTTGATGGGCGTCAGTTGCGCGGCCATTTCGGTTCCATCCATTGCAGAACGGAGTGCCAGTTCCATCGCTGTCGGCAGCTTGTTCAGGTCAACATCATCTTCGATGTGCTTCGGAATCTCGATCTTCTCTTCCAGCGCCTTGACGCTCAGATCGATCTGCTTCTTCTTGCTGCTGACCTTGATTACCTTGACTTCGATTTCCTGACCGATTTTTACTACGTCCTGCGGCGAGTTGATGTAGCTGTTGGATAGCTCCGAGACGTGTACCATGCCGGGACGTTCTGCGCCAATATCGATGAATGCGCCGAATTTTTCGATCCGAATCACTTTTCCGGTCAGCTTTTGACCGACGGCGATCTCACTCCAATCGAGCGCGGACGGCTTGATCATCGTAAGGTCGATGCGTTTCTGTTCCACATCTACCTGGCGCACCCACACTGTAATCTCGTCGCCGACAGAGAGTTTGTCGTTCACGTTTTTGATACGTTCGGTGCTAATCTGGGAAATGTGGAGCAGGCCATCTGTGCCGACGCCAATATCAACAAATGCGCCGTACAGTTCAATTTTTACAACCTTGCCACGCACTTCCTGCTTCGGTTTGAGTTCCGATAGCGGACTTGGGGCGACGATTGCTCCTTCTTCTGTTGTCATAGCTAACTGCTCCTGGGGATGGGTTTACCGATTGCCTCGCAAGGCGGGCGTGATTATATACCTTTCTATAGGCGAAATCAATGGTTAGAAACGGTTAACAACGCCGTTGCAGGGGGCGCTTACCTTGCAATTTACCCCCAATGCAGAAAAACCATGCCCATTTATGGCGTATAAACTTTATAATTCACGTTATGAATGCGATTCTCGAAAACATCCGGGTAGCGCTCTCTGGCCTGCTCTCCAACAAACTCCGCGCAGCACTGACGACGCTTGGGATCAGCATTGGCGTCGCGGCGGTGATTGTGCTGGTATCGCTCGGACAGGCGGTACAGGATTTTGTCGCGCAGCAATTTTTGGGAATCGGCACGAATCTGGCGTTTGTCTTGCCAGCCAGCGTTGCGGTAGGGCGTCCGGGCGGCAGCGGGATTCCAGCGGCGGGGCGTTCCAGCCTGACCTTTTCCTCAATTACCGAACGGGATTTTGAGGCACTGGTTGATCCGCTGAATGTCCCTGATGCCCGGTATGTCGCGCCGCTGCTCCGTATCAACCGCGATGTGCTGTACAATGGCAACAAGGCACGCGCTCGCATTCATGGCACGACGCCCGACTTTTTCCCGGCGCGCACCCGCAAACTCATCCTGGGGCGTTATTTCGATACCGAGGATATGAGCGCACAGGCGCGCGTAGCTGTGATCGGGTTAACCAACGTCAAGGCATTGTTCCCGGATACCGTTTCTCCGGTTGGCGAAACAATCCGCATTGATAACGTCCCGTTCAAAGTGATTGGTGTCTTTGAAAAATATGGCGGGACGAGTTTCAACGACGAAGATGATATTGTGGCGATCCCGCTGACGACGGCCTATGCGCGTCTTTCCAGCAATCGCAACGCCAGCGGGCAGCGTCCCCTCAGCGTGATTTACCTCTCTGCCTTCGATACCACGATGGATACAATGGTCGAGCAAGCGACGGAAGTTTTGCGCAAAACGCACGACATCAAATTTCGACAGGAAGATAATTTTCAAATCCTGACGCAGAAAGATTTACTCGAGAGTTTCGGTCAGATCACCGGACTGCTGACGATTTTTCTGGGCGTCATCGCCGGGATCAGCCTGCTCGTTGGCGGGATCGGGATTATGAATATCATGCTGGTCACAGTCACGGAACGTACCCGTGAAATCGGCTTGCGTAAAGCTGTCGGGGCGCGCAACGGTGATATACTGCTGCAATTCGTGATCGAGGCGATCACGCTGGCGATGGTCGGCGGGCTGTTCGGATTGGGAGTCGCTACCATCGGCACGATCCTGATTCGCCTGTTTGTCCCGACGCTGGATGCAGTCGTGCGCCCGGAAAGCGTATTACTGGCAATTGGCATTTCTACTGCAATCGGGGTATTTTTCGGGATGTACCCGGCCAGCCGTGCGGCGGCACTGAACCCGATAGAGGCATTACGCTATGAATAACGATCCATACGATCCAGACAGCCCAAACTATGATCCATATGAGATTGGCGAAGAGACGGAATATGAAGAGAACGCCTTCAATACATTCAATGCCGATGCTCTTGTAAACCGCCGGGATCGCCAGAATACCGAACCAATCCCGCAACCGAGGCGTCAGCGTCCGTCTCCGCCGCCGTTCCCGCAAAACCCGAACGCACAGCCGCCGCAATATCCCGACCCGAACGCGCAACCGGGTATCCCGGCGGGCGACTTCTCTGATTTCAACCCGGATGCCTATCTGCAACAGCGCTACGAAAATCGTGGCGGTCTGGTTGATCCGAACAAGGCGGCTCCGCTGGAAGGTTTTGAAGCACCTCTTCCCAATGCAGACGCTCAATCGGGTCGGTCACAGGCACGCCTTGCCCGCAGCCGGATGTTGCGCAGCAATTATGACATCATGCGCGATGGCGAACCGCTGATTCGGGTAGGCGTTCTCCTGTTTTTCGGGATTGTTGGTGCGTTGCTCTCTATCTGCTGGCTTTCCAATATCACATTGCTGTTCTGGTATGCGCGGCGTTGACACACATTAGACCCAACACTGAAGCACCGGGCTATAAGCGGTAATAAGGTATGTTGAAATGACCTCCAGCTTGATCTATGCCTTCATAGATCAAACGAAATCAACCCATTGTAAACACTCTTCATCGTTCTTAGCCCGGTGCTTCAGCGCCGGGTCTTTGAATCTACTCAGTCTTTTCCCTTCTTGAGCAGCGGCTTATTCGTCACCAGATCGACGCCGAGACGTTTGCTGGCCTGCGCCGCCTGATCCCCAACGAACGTGGATTCGTCGCGCACGATGTTTCGCGCCTCGTTATATTCCAAATCCTGCTGCTGTTCGAGTGCTGCTGCCGAGAGGTTTTCCGCCAGCATCTCATAATTCAGCGCCAACATCGACATATTATCGCGGACGTTCGCGCCTTCGCTCAGGTTAAGCTCCTTGCGAATGGTGGCAGTATCGCGCCGCCAGACCCCGATCCGCATGGTATCGGTGATTTGGGCGTACTGATAGCCGCTTGGTTTGTTGCGGAGCGATTTCTGAAATGTCGAGGTGAAGATTTTCCGGGTCTGGACACCGAGCAGCCGACTGGCGATCCATGTATCGGATTTACCTTGTGCGCGATAGGTTTCAATGGCTGCTTCAATCATCAAATCCGGGTTGGAGCCGAACGCTTTGCCAAGTGCGCTGGATGGATCGAGCCGCGCTTCGTCTACAAGCACGCCCGCAAACGCCAGATAGCGAAGAACACGATCCCGAACGCCCGTATTTGCATCCATACGTTGCGTGATGACATAGAGTGCTTCGGCAGCAGCAAAATCCATTTTGTAACGCTTGCCATTTGTAGATAAATAGGGCAACTGTACGAGCGATGCGTACAGTTCAGTGTATTTTGCTCTCTTTAAACGATTCTTGAGATCAGTCCAAAACCGACGCGGATTATCAACTTGTGCTACGCCAAGAATCCAATCCTGCACAGCATAGTAGCGGACACCTTCGACATCGTGAAATTGGAGTGGAAATTCAGGCCAGCCATCGGCGGGATCGGGGTTGCCGAGTGCGATCAGTTCTGGCAGCGGGCGCTTATCATCGGGATTGAAAGATACAGGTAAGGACGTAGAATAGGTGGGCATGTGCGACCTCCTTTAAAGGTGCATACTTGGCTTTTGGCTGTTTACGCAGTCAAAGGCTGTTTCTAATAGTGATGAATATAGTATATGAGGAATTTTTGAAAAGTCACGATTTTGGTTGAGGTGATTTTTGCTGTCTCCAGACCCGGCGCTGAAGTACCGATGCTCAACTCAAAGATAGAGTTCAAGCGTTAGTTTCGAGGGACAGTATCAGAAGTTAGGAGGCAAAATGGAAATCAGGCAGTGGTTACAAGACGTTGAGGCACAATTACAAAGACTCCATAAACTTCGAGAGTTATATTCCGAGAATAAAATCCATCCACCAGACAATCGCAGGTTTATAGATATATTGAGTGCAGTATTTGAAGAATCTGTACCCGCTACAATCCTGGATTTTTATACCTCCTGCGGCGGAATCGACCTGGGCGATGTTCATAATGGATATTGGATTTTTCCAATTCCATTCTTACTCGGCGGCATCAGAGATAGCTTACCAACTAAAATTGCGGGACCAAATGGTACATACAACATCCTGGTCTTTGGCAAAGATACAGGAGGTAATTATCTCGCTTCATGTTTAGGCGACTCAGAAGAAGTCTTATATTTACCTACAGGAGATGTCACTGACTTTGTTTTTGATGGGGTATCGACACCTGTTGTCCACCTCGCCGACGACTTCCATGAGTTTCTGTTGCGTCTTCTTGAGGATATTAAAGCCGACGTTGATGATATACCTGAC
>CAYSOC010000095.1:0-25895 GCA_964432445.1 uncultured Anaerolineaceae bacterium | reverse complement strand
GCCCGGATGCGACGCTCCTGCCCTCGTCAATGATCACATAGTAGCCAGCCAGACGACTCGCCACCCGGAAATTTTGCTCTACCAATAAAACGGTGCTGTGTGCTGCCAGTTGTTTGATTGCCGCCATCAACTGCTCGATGATTACCGGGGCGAGTCCTTCGCTCGGTTCGTCAATCAACAGGAGTTTGTTATCGGGGACAAGCACACGCGCGATTGCCAGCATTTGCTGCTGTCCACCGGAGAGGTTGCCGCCGGGCAGACTGTAGAGCCGCTTCAGATCAGGGAAAAGCTGGAAGATAAAATCGGCCTTGCGCGTCAGATCGCCGCGTTGACGTTCCGCGACTTCCAGATTCTCGCGCACGGTCAACCCTTTGAAGATTGCGCGCTGTTCCGGCACATAGCCGATGCCGAGTTGTGCGGTGGTATACGGACGTTTGCCGTGAATTGGTGCGCCCTCAAAGGTAATTTCGCCCTGTTTCGGCGGCGTCATATTCATGATGCTTTTGAGCGTGGTGGTTTTTCCTGCACCGTTGCGCCCCAAAAGGACGGTAATTTCGCCACGCGGCGCGCGTACCGTCACCCCTTCAAGAATATGAAACTGCCCGATGAAGGTATGAATATCCTGCACTTCGAGGATCGGTGGCGGGGTGGATTGTATCTGTAATAGGTTGGTCATTCGGTGCGCCCCTGTAACAATTCATCGGCGCTACCGTACAACTCACCGAGATAAACATCCTGCACCGTTTTGTTATGTGTAATTTCGGCGGGCGTCCCTTCTGCAAGCAATGCGCCCTGGTGCATCACCGTGATGCGATCCGAAATGCCCATCACGACGCTCATATTGTGTTCCACCATGACGATTGTTTTATCGCCCTGCGCACGGATTTTTTCGATAGTCTGGATGAGTTCCGGCATCTGTTCAGTTGCCATGCCTGCGGTGGGTTCATCCAATAGCAGAATATCCGGGTCTGCCGCCAGCAGGATCGCCAGTTCGAGTTTGCGTTTACCACCATGTGGCAAGACGTTCGCCGGGAGCGCCGCCGATTGCTCCAACCCCACCAGCCTGATCGCATCCATCGCTTTGTTGATATATTCGGGATAGCTTTCGGCGCGGCGCAGCAGTTGAAAATTAATTTTGCTTTGCGCCTGCACCGCCAGCCGTACATTTTCCAGGACGCTCAGGTTGCCGAAAACATTGGTAATCTGAAAGGAGCGCCCCATGCCAAGCCGTGCCCGTTGATAGCTCGGCAGGCTGGACACATCACGCCCATTGTAGATAACTGTGCCGTGTGTCGGGCGATACTTCCCGGTCAACAAATTAAAAAGGGTTGTTTTGCCTGCGCCGTTTGGCCCGATAATGGCGTGCGTTGTCCCGCGTTCGACCCGCAGGCTCACATCGGCCACCGCGATCAGTTTGCCAAATTCCTTACGGAGATTTTTTGCTTCAAGAATGATGGTCATGAATCTAAATGTTCCTAATCTGAAAATTAGTATAGCGCAGGCTGGCCGGGTTATTTGTCGCAATCATGCTGCAATTGTCGCAATATTGTTTAATCAACAGATTCGCGCCTCCTCATTCTTCCAGATCGAAAGCAAAAAATCTTCGCACAAAAGTTATAAAAAACCAATATAAAATTGACCCCTTGAGGACTCCGCGAAACCATGTATAATCACTAATGTATATTCAATGTCCGAAGTTGCCCTATTTTGGCTCTTGACAAGGTTCAGAAGGGGCGTTAGACTGTGTGTAATGGAGAGGTAAAGCCATGTCCCAACTTGGTGGCATGAAGCCCAGCATCGACCCAAACGCCGTATATAGCCGTGAAGAGGCTGCATCCGCGTTGGGAGTTAGTCTGAGCAGCCTGAAGAAGCTCATCAACGCGGGATACTTGCGGGTGAGCAAACCGGCCAATATGCGCCGGGTCTTCATCAAGGGTGAAAGTATCCTCGCCATGTTAGATCAAACTGTCGTAGAAAGGAACGCATAAGTTCAAATGGTTAGCAATGGAAAGAATCACACACAACTGAATACAACGCAGAGCGTGTGTGCTGCTTCGATCCATGCCATTTCGACAGCCACCACGCTCAAGCTAGCGGGTGGTAATTTTGCGTTCTCCTTGTTTGGTTCCGTCAGCATAGCGCCCAATCCAGCCCTCGCAACCCGTCCGGCTCCCGTCACACTCGCACCCTTACCTGAAAATTCAGGTAACCAACCCGGTAGCAGTGTAATGGATACAAAGCGGCGGCAGCGCAGCGAACGACCAGTAGGCAAACTGGCCGACGGACTGACAGGATACGATAGCAGCGATTACGGTAACTGGCAGAAGTACATTAACAGCGAAAAAATGGTTTCACGTCCCGATGAGAGATCGGGGTGGTCTGCGCGAGGCGCAACGTAGAGAGCGCCCAACGACCATAAAGTACACGTACCGCCGACGGGACGTGAAGCCAGATTTCAAGGTTTCACGTCCCGTTTTTTTTCGTGAGCGATAAGAGGATCAGTCTTAAATGACTCAGAAGCTCGATTTTCAACTGCTCCAGGCGCTTTATACAGACAGTCGTTTTGAATCAATGGTACGTGCGCTGGATCGGCTTCATGACGCCGCCAGCGAGGGCAGCACAGCAGAACTCACAACGTTGCCAAAGCATGAACTTATCGGTTGGTTGAAAGAAATCAGTTATCTCGCCGAAGAGACAATCCGCGAACTCGATGGGAGCGCGGGCGAGATTAGGCAGAATCCCATCTATCTAAATCATCAGGATACAGCGCAGGTCGGACTGCGTTTGATCAAATCAGAAAAATCTGAAAGGAGTACAGCGCATGTGCGTACAAGCGGAAGCGGGCGCGGTCACTGAACCAGAAACGCCCATCAGAAAGCACCGCAGATCGTTAGAAATACATACGCGATTTGATAGTAATCAATGTCGCACCAGCGCCGAGGCCACCTGGAAGAACATTCCGAAGGGCGACGAAGGCAGAAACGGAAGTAACGGTATGGACTCTCGACTGTGCATGGAGGATGACGGTTCGCGCAATTATCGCAACCCGTCAGGCCTCACAGGACTCCCCGGACAGTAGGTCGCCGCTCTCATCCAGCGGGCGCGGCGATGTCCGGGGGGACAACCCTAACGGATAATCGCTCGCGGCCCGTCAAGCATAAAAAACATGCTGATGGTCGCCTCTCGACCAAAGCAACGAAACTGGATGACAAAACGTTTTCGGATTGTGTACGTAGTGTAGTTTGCAGGCAGCACCGGGATAGTGACGAGTTTTAATGGTAGTGTGCGTGGCCTGCTGGTTTGTGTGATAATTGCGATAGGTAGTAATACTTCGCAAAGGTTGAACTCTCAATGTTGTGTGTCACATCGCCATCGTGCGATTTTCACAAGCGAGGGGACGCCACCGGGGTTCCGGGTGCGGCAGGGGTGTTGGCGACTGGCTCGGCTGGCGCTTCCCCTCACTTTAGCAATCTTTCTGAACTTTAAAAAACGCAGACTGTGGGTCGAATGTTGAAGGTTATCTACTTCACTATAGAGGTTCGCGGGTTCAAATCCCGCCATATTGGAAACAATATGTGGCTGAGTGGCTCAAAGCACTACCTTTGACAAATATTTTATCCACAGTTTGTTTTGCACTTTATCAAAGCTATAAATCAAGCTGCGGGTCGAACGCATAAAGGTTATCGCTTGTAACGCGGGTGGTCGCGGGTTCAATTCCCGTCACATTGGTAAAACGATGTGTAGCTCAGTTGGTAGAGCGCCTTTGACTCAATTCTTCGGAGGCGGGTCTTTCCTTTGGCAATCCCTTATCCGCAGCTTGTTTTTCGCACTTTATCAAAGCTATATACAGGCTATGGGTCGAACGCTCGAAGGTTATCACTCGTCAAAGTGGAGACGCAGGTTCGATTCCTGCCGTATCGGAAACGCTACGTAGTTTAGAGGCCCAGAACGCTTGACTCGATCCCTTCGGGGTGAGGGTCTTTCCTTTGGCAATCCCTTATCCATAGCCTGTTTTTGCACCTTATCAAAGCTATAAACGGGCTGCGGGTCGATAGTTGAAGGTTATCTTTAACCACTGGGTTGCAGGTTCAAGTCCTGTCGTCTCGAAAGAGGCGTAGCTCAACGGCAGAGCAAGCGGCACTCGCAAGAGTATCTCCTTTGACGCCTCCTTATCCGCAGCCTGTTTTTCGCACTTTTCAAATCTCATAAACAAACTGTGGGTCGAACGCATAAAGGTTATCGACTTTGGATCGGGATGTCGCGGGTTCGAGTCCCGCCACATTGGTAAAACGGTGTGTAGCTCAGTTGGATAGAGCGCCTTGCTCTGACCTTTCGGGGAAAGGGCTTTCCTTTGGCAAACCCTTATCCACAGTTTCTTGTGGGATTTGAAAAGTGCGAAAGTAAACTATGGGTCGAACGTTGAAGGGTTACCATTTTGGTTGAAAGCTAAAAGCTGGGCATGATTCCAACTCTTCGGAGAAGGATCACTCCTTTGGCACTCCCTTATCCATAGTTTATTGCGCACTTTTATAAAAGCTATAAACGGCTTGGGTCGAACGTTGAAGGTTATCGGTTGTGAGTTCGAGTCTCATCACGCCCGAATCGTGGGCGTGTAGCTCTAATGGCAGAGCAGTCCTTTGGCAATCTCTTATCCACAGCCTGTTTTCTGAATCATCATGAACTTTGATCAAGTCGTTAAAAAATTTGATTCTCAATGCCGTCTGTTACGCTTCTGGCAATTGGAAGGCGGGGTCTCGGCACGCATCACAGCGCTGGAAATCGAACGCGCTGACGGTCAAACGCAAAAACTGCTCATGCGTCAACATGGGGAGATTGACCTCAAGCGTAATCCGAACATCGCGGCAGATGAATATAAACTCCTGCACCTGTTACACTCCGCTGGTTTGAGCGTCCCCAAGCCATATTTTGTTGATCTTTCTGGTGAGATTTTCCCTACGCCCTACATTGTTATCGAATTTATAGACGGAAAAACTGAATTTGATCCACCCCATTGGTCTGATTTTCTCAACCAGATGGCGGTTCATCTTGCCAAAATTCACGCGCTGGATTGTTCTAAAACGGATTTATCTTTCTTGCCGGAGAAAGCACAGGCAATCACCAGGAAACTCAATGCGCGTCCTGCTCTCCTTGATGAATCGTTACAGGAAGGGCGCATTCGGAACGCACTCGAAAAAGCGTGGCCTTTTCCTCAATTAAACGAACCTGTGCTGCTTCATGGGGATTTTCATCTTGGCAACATCCTGTGGAAGGATGAGCAACTTGCGGCGATCATTGATTGGGAAGATGCCGAAATTGGCGATCCGCTTGCAGATGTGGCGAACTGTCGGCTGGAATTGCTGTGGATGTTTGGCATAGATGCGATGCGCGAATTTACAAATCGCTACCAATCCCTGACAACGTTCGACTTTAGTATGCTCCCCTATTGGGATTTAATTGCCGCATTGCGCCCTGCATTTAAACTTTCCAAATGGGGGCTGGATGAAATCACCAAAAAGCAAATGCAGGAACGGCACAGCGTTTTTGTCGAGCAAGCCATTTCCCTTCAACAACCACCCAGGCTATAGTCGAATTTTTACATCTTTTATTGTTATTTTTCTGATCTTCGGGCTATGTAGTCGCCACCTGTAAAAATTCCTTAAACATTGTGAAATTGTTATGAAATTGTTCGATTCCCATACTCTAGTCCTATTCATTCCCACCGGAACTCCCCTATAATACGATCTATATCATTTGTCTCGTGATCATTCGTATTGTGCAGGAATTATCTAACGTGAATCATCGTACCCTTATCAATCTGACTGTTGCAGTTCTTATTGTTGCCGGGTTGGGTTTTAGTGCCAGCCTGAGCGCCCACGCCGCCGGAACCCGGTTTGCATTGGAGCGTTGCGCAGTCGGCGCATCCAGCAAGTTGACCTATCTTTCGGTCAATGGCAAGCAAACCGCGATTTCCTCCACCGATGAGCAGGGCGCGACTAACTGCCTCGTCAACCTCAACAAGGCCACCGCCTTCAATATGTCATGGTCGCCCGATGCCAAGATGCTCGGCGTATTGATCTACGATTCGACAAACGCGGGCGCACCGGAGCAGTGGTTCTACACGATCAACAGCGACGCCAGCGTTATCAAGCCTGTTGTACAGGCCAACGAATTCGCCTGGTCGCCCGATAGTAAGCAGATCGCTTTCACAAAGAATGATGGCGATATCTGGGTTGTTTCGGTTGCTGGTGGCGCACCTCGTAATCTGACGAATCGCAAGGCGGGTGCATTCAGCCCGTCGTGGTCGCCGGATGGCAGGTTGATCGCTTATAGCCAGCCCGATGGCATCTATGTTGCCGACGCCGCCACAGGCGCAAATCCGCGCAACCTGACCAAGAGCCGCGACACTGACCTGTATCCGATTTGGTCGCCCAATGGTCAGTTCATCGCCTTCACCAGCACCCGCGACGGCATCCACCAGATTTATGTGGCGAATGTTGCGACAGGCGCAAGCCAACTCGTGAGCGATGGCAAGAGCTATAACATCAACCCGGTGTGGTCGCCAGCCAGCGATATGATCGCTTTCGTCTACGCGCCAAGCAAGAAGCAATCCAAAGACAGCCGCATTATGCTGGTTGGCACGAACGGCAGCGGTCTACGTCGTCTGACAAAGAGCAATCAGGCGGAACTTAACCCGGCCTTCTCCTATGATGGCACAAAGATTGCCTACGAAGTTGACCTTGATAAGCGCGCAAATCACAAGATTTTCCTGACCGATCTTAACGGTACAGCGCCCCGTCAGGTGATCAAGACTGCCGGTTTCGAGGGTTCGCCCGTCTGGATGCCGAACTAAATACAGTCAAATTCCTGTAGATACGAATGATATAAAGCCTCTGCACGATGTAAAATGCAGGGGCTTTTTTCTGATAGGGTAAAACCATGCTATATGTGAAAGTTCTTTTGAATCGCATTGTTGATGAATCCCAGCCCGGTTGGGTGGAATGCAGCCTGATTGACGCAGAGGGCGAAGAATGGCTGTTCGTTGAAAAAGTGCCGGTAGTCAGCAATCAGGAGTTGGATGCAAATAGCGACTTCCCGCAACAGGGGTACATCGCCTGTACATTTCTGGGCGAACGCGCAGGGAATGACGGTTCTCACATCGTCCAGATTTCCACCGAAGAACCATCAGGTATTCAGGCTACAACGGGGCAATATCAGTTTGAGGTTCACGCCGGACAGCTTGTACAAACAGATTAGGCAAGCCCTGCCAAACGCCGCTCCCGTTCATAGTCTTCTGGCGTATCAATATCGCGCAGAATGCTATCATCTTTGCAGGAAACGTAAGCGGTTAGATCGCCATGTTTGTTGATCACATCGCGCGGGGCGGCGTCCGGTGGCAAATCGAGAATCTCCGGCCAAATCGCGCGATCCAGCACAAGCGGATGACCGCGCCGCATTTGATAGCTTGGCGCGACGATCAGCCCACGCCCTTCGGAATAGGATGTGATCACGTCATAGGCAACGCGCACGTCAAGTTGTGGTTGATCACCGAGACACACCAGCGCGGCAGAAATCTCTGGCGAGAGCGCCCGTAGCCCCGTTTGCATCGAAGACAGCATATCACCCTTTGCATAGTTGGGGTTATGTACGACAGTGACCCCTTCTTTGGCGACGGCGGCGCGCACTTCGGCGGCTTTATGTCCGGTAACAATGATCGTCTGCTCGACGCGCGCACGCCGCAATTTATCGCAAATGGCGTTGATAATCGGGCGTCCGTCCCAATCCATCAACACCTTCGATTGTCCCATGCGGCTGCTCAAACCGCCCGCCAACACAATTGCGGCGACCCGTTTCCGCACCTCGAACACGGGTTGATCCCCCTGAACCGAGCCGATGGCGACGCCAGAAACACGCGGCGAAACGAGCATTAACCGTGCCATCAATCGCGCCCGTCCGCGCTGATAACCAGTCGCAGCAACCTTGTTGATAAACGGAACAATACGTGCATTATTCGGCACATTCCGCAAGCCAAGATCATCTTCCCGCAAGACCGAAGCCACCCAGGGCGCTTTGACCCGTTCCCCCGGTGGATAGCCGAAGTAATCGATCATCGCACGGGCGTTGTAGACATATTCATCATCAAGAGGTTTACCCAATACATCAAAGCCCACCATCGGGACAACCAGCGAGGCTTCATGGGGGATGGCGGGTTCATTGCCAACCGGCGCTTTGAAGGGCAACCCATGCGCGCTGTCGGCTTCGATCAGTGTTACATCGGAATCTATCGTATCGGAGAGCGTGGAGATTTGATCGATGGACAAACCAATCGCGCGTTCGCCCGATAGCCGCGAATACAGGAATACAAAATTGTGCTGTGTAAGCGCACGCGAAACCGCCGCCGGACGTAGCCCGACGCTCACATCAAGAACGCCGGGGGCAAGCATCAATTCATCGGTGGAAATGCGCGATGTGGTTGTAGCGAGGACGCGCCAGCCTTCGGCTGCAAGCTCTGAACCAAGCCGAAACAACGCCGAGGTCTTCCCTCCAGCGCCGACAAATGCAACAATATCGCCGCGCTGCACGTTGAGCGCCTGCCGCAGTTTCATCGAAAAAATGCGTCCTTCCGGGTTTACTAACACAGAGTCTAGCGCAACGTGCAATCGAACGCCAGTTCAATATGAGGGAGTTGTGCAGACCGTCAGGCTATTTGTCGGCTTCTTCAACTGCTACCGATTGCCGATATTCCGTGTAGTCTGCTTCATCGACAAAAGCACCGCCTGTCACTTCCTTGTGGATCAGCTTTTTATTCGGATCAAAGATGAACTCGGCTTCCATCCGGCGATAACATTTCTGCCCGACAATTACCTTGCGCGCAGAAAAATTTGGAGACGACTCGCCCTTTTCATTATCCGGGTGCGAGAAATCGTTCATCGGGTTCAGGCGAACGCGAACCACCTCCTTGCAGACGTGACAACGTACATAATAGTATAGGCCGACATCCCCGCCGGGTGTTGAACCACCCGCGAACATGCGCCCCAGATTTTTGATGATATTCATGGTTATTACCTTTCACGCGGAATTATATCCGATTGAGCGAGGTTGCTATATATGCTCATCCGGTTTTGAACTTCCATGAAGCGTCGGAAGTATATAGAGTGTTGCGATTTTGCTCATCAACCACCGTCATTTATTGTTTAAGCACTTATCGCACATAATTTACGGTCAGAAACAGGGAGTAGCGTTCTATTTCACTGCGGAAAGCGCTGTCTATTGCTGTTGTTGCGGGCATTGAAAATGGGTTCTATAGAAATTTCTATAAATTCCTCAAAATTGGTTTGAACCATTCTTGACGCTAGTGAGTAAGTAAGTAGAACTCGGAAAATATTCCTTATCTACAGGGATATAGATTTTCCATATAAAGGAGTGAAAATGAAACTCTTCTTTAAGCGCCGTTTTCAACTAACGGTAGCCCTACTATTGCTCGCCTCGGTTTTGGCCTCCAGTGTATTGGTTGCGCCAACAGCGCGCGCTGCCGAAAAAGTTTTGCGCTATTATTCCAACGAGCCGGATACGCTTGACCCCCAGCGTTCCAGCTATGCCAATCAGGTTGCAATCGTCGCTGCTTTCTCGCGCGGTCTGCTCCGCACAGGCGAAGATGGCAAGCCCGCAGCCATGATTGCAGCGGAAGTTCCGAGCAAGGAAAACGGCGGCATTTCCGCCGATGGCCTGACCTATACCTTCAAGCTGAAGGATTGGAAGTGGTCGGATGGTAAGGGCATTGTCACGGCTGGCGATTTTGTCTACTCGTGGCGTCGTCTGGTTGATCCAAAGACTGCTGCGCCTTATGCCACCTTCCTGAGCGGCGTCAAGAACGCCGATGCGATTATTACGGGCAAGGCCAAAGTCGAAGACCTCGGTATCGAAGCCGTTGACGACAAGACCGTAAAAGTTACGCTTGAACGTCCGATGGGCTATCTGAATGAAATCGTGAGCCTGTGGGTAACGTATCCTGTGCGCAAGGATAACGTCGAGCGTGCTGGCGACCCGGCTTCCGGCGCATGGGTAGACCCGGCAAATGGTGCGGTTGTTGGCACTGGTCCGTTCATCCTTTCTGCGTGGGATCACCAGAAGGAAATCGTCCTGACGAAGAATCCGAACTACAGCGGCGATGCAGCCAAAATCGACAAGCTGGTCATGCCACTCAACGATGACCTTGCTGTTCACTTCGCTTCGTACAAGGCAGGCGAATTGGAAGTTGGCGCGTTCCCGGCGGCAGAACTGGCAGCGATTGAGGCTGATGCGAAGCTGTCGAAGGAATTGATTCGCTATGCAGGTAGCTGCAATACCTATCTGGCAATGGATAATACCAAAGCGCCATTCGACAATAAAATGGTGCGCCAGGCGTTCGCTACCGCGATTGACCGTAGCCTGTATGTGAAGGTTGTTGCACGCGGTATCGGCGTCCCCTGGTATCAATTCCTGCCGAGAGAAGTTCCCGGTGCAGACGACAGCATCGGCAAGCAGTTTGCATTCAACAAGGAAAAGGCGCAGAAACTCCTCGCGGATGCTGGCTATCCGGGTGGCAAGGGCTTCCCGAAGGTACGCTATAACTATGCTGCCAGCGCCACGAACCAGACCCGCTTCGAGTGGTTCCAGGCTCAATTCAAGGAAGTTCTCGGCGTCGATTTGTATGCGAACCCGATGGACGGGGCAGTATTCCAGGCAGCTACCAACGAACCAATCAGCAAGCTCGAAGGTCTGACCCGTACCGGCTGGTGTGCCGACTACTTCCACGCTTCAGACTACTTCAGTCTTGTGATGGGCAGCGGCGACAAGAACTTTGACGGCAAGCTGGTCGAAGGCGAAGGCAACGCGCTGAACACATCTGGCTACTTCAACTCCACGTTTGACAAGCTGGCAGCGCAGGCCGATTCCGAGCCTGATCCCGCCAAGCAAGCCGAACTGTACAAGAAGCTGGGTGAGATGCTCGTTGATGATGCACCAGTGGCCTTCATCAATCAGGCCGAAAACCTGAATCTCGTCAGCCCGAAGGTGAAGAACCTCAAGGCCGACATCCGCGACGGTGGTACACCGGGTTCACTGTTCTGGGAATATGTTGACCTCGCAGAATAACAGGCGATATTCCTCAGCGACAGTTTGATTCAAGGGGCAACGTCTATCTATCCCGCCCGCTGAGTCTGCCCGATTTATCGGGTGGTTTATCGGGTGGATGGAGGTGGGCAGGATCGATAGACGACCTGCCCCTTTTTTATTTCCTCTCAGATAGCGATCTGAACTTCTCCACCCACAACGCGCGTCTCATAACGCGGCGCTGGCTGAGTCGCGGGCATCGTCAACGCTTTTCCGTTGGTAATATCGAAGGTTGCGCCGTGTCGCGGGCATTCGATCACTGTGCCACGCAATTCCCCTTCGGCAAGCGGCCCTTCATCGTGCGTACACATATCCTCAATCGCGTAATAACGATTGTCTACATTGAAAACGGCGATCCGGTGCATGTCAACCTCGATGACCATGCGATCTCCCGGTTTGATCTCATCCGTCGTGGCGACGGTGACGAAAGTCGGCAAGATAGTTAATCCTCACATCGTTCAAAACATGAGTCGTCATCAACCCATGCAGTCATCATAACTATACCGTGTACTTCTCCGAGTGTGATCAACTGATCGGGTTTAACTTCAATTTGTTGTGCTTTGGGGTACAACTTAACAAAATCGCTGAATGCCTTAAAATTCTTACTTCCTACTGAGGAGGTTTTGCTGAATGCCTGAATTATCATTATTGCATATTTAGCTCCGTCCATTTCTGCCCCTCTCACGGAGGAAGCCATTCTATGCAAAAGTTGATAATAAACAGTTTCAATAGCAGGTTCTTCCGTTAAATTTATCATGTTCAAAAGATGTTTTAGTCGACTCGATCTATTTTCTGGATTTGTTTTACCGGAACCTCTTACTCTCCATTTTTTGACAGTATAGTTTCCGAAACTTTCTCCAGCCTTTCCTTCTACAGCAATAGCTATCGGTATATCACTCGTTTTTGCAAAGACAAACAGGTCATTCATAGATGAACCTCCTTTCCCTTTCAAAGAAATAGGATGTTCAGCACATGCCTTTACTATTGCAATATCAGAAAAAGAACTCAATACTTGTCTAACTTTTTTCGGAAAATCGCCTTTCGCAGAATACCACGAACGTGCGAGACAAGATGCCGACCTATATTCTTTCCACTTGCTCGATGCTGTTGATCCGGGTTTTGGATCATACAGTTTTTTCCAATCTTCTATTCTCTCAAACGTCGAAATATCTTTACCAGTCATATTTCCTCACAAGCATCTAAAACCGAATTTATTTTGATAATAACCTGAAATCTGAGGCAAAACACTCTCAAAAAACGACCCTCTCCATATCGGAAAGGGTCGTTCTGATTATCTCATTTGCTTTTCAATATTTACGGTTGCGGCGTAAATGTTGGCAACGGAGTTGGTGGTGGTGGGTTGGTTGGGAACGGCGGACGAGTTGGCATCGCTGGCGGGTGCGTTGGCGGGACATCATGGGTGGGCGGGTTGGCTAGGCAGTAAAGAAAAAGGGTACTCTTGAAGTTACCACAACGAGCGAGAGAACCCTTTTCCAATGACAACGTAAACTGATCAGTATTCCAAAAATGGCGTCCGGTAATCCATCCCTCTCAATGCCTTGACCCGTTCCTCTACGGGTTTTACCTTTTCAGATAGTTCACGCGCTAGTGGGTCGGTTGCCTTGTAGAGCCGGATAAATTTTCAGGATTTTATCCATCATTATGCCAAAATCTTGCTTCAAGGAATCCCGCTGTGCGTGGCAACCGACCCACTAGTTGTCTGTACTGGTATTCAGGCGAATCGTGAACTTGCCAAATTGATTTGGTTTTCCCTGCATCACATAGATACCGTATTTGTGACCCTTCCTGAATGGAATATTGTTCAATTCCGGGTCTTTACCTGCGCCGCTATCGGCATCGAAGTACACATTTGGAGATTTGAACATATCCCCGCCCTTCGGAACCATTACGATCCCATAGGCGACTGAATCAATTTGATCGAAGATGATCAGGCTGAAGTCCGGTTGTACTGCCACGCCATTTGCATCAGTCGAACGTGCGCTCGTGAGGACAACATCAAGGTTCTGATCGCCTGTGCTTTCATAGACGAAATAGGCATACGTATCATCCTTCGTGATTTCGCCCGTTGTTTCTGCCGGCGAACTGAATTTCTGTTCCTTGAGTGTCCGCAAATCCAGTTGAATGATTTCCATACCTGCGGGTTGCAGGACAGCCAAACCGGGGCAGGTTGCTATATTGGCAATTGGTGTTGCTGTCATCATATCTGCCAGCGTACCTGTCGTTACGGTGACATCGCAGTTCACCGGAGATGGCACAACCTGGAAGCCAACGGGCGGTACGGTTGGCGGGAATTGCGACGCCTGAATAGAAACAGGATTGGCAACCGTTAAAAATGGCGTTGCTGTCGGAACCCATGTGGCAGAGGGTATCGCGGTAGGCGTTGGACTCCCTTCGGCTTGTACCAGTCCCCCATTGGAAGCGGGCTGTACAAATGGCGATGGTTGCCGGAATGCTGAAGTGCTGATGGCAAATGCAAGTACTGCTGTCGTGGCAAGGAATGCAATCGTGGCGATGTTCCCACGCTGCGCTTTGTGATCATTTTTCGGCTTCGGAAGGACGCTAATCATTGGGGTTGCTCCTGATGTTACATTACTATTCTGTTGTTGACGATACCGGGTAGCGCGTGCGCGAACGAGCGATTTCTGCCAGACGCGCGCCTGAATTTCCTGACGGTTCCCGACCTGTTCGGCATGTGCCAGTGTTCGGACAAACTCGGCAAGGTCGGCATCCAGCCCTATGGGTGCTTGTGCTTGTGGATCACGCCACAGCGCATCTATGAATTGATCGACCAGTTCTGATTCATTCGGTGGAAAAGTCGCCATAGCGGTGTCCTCCTCTCTGATAACTTTCCTGTAGCTGGCGCAGAGTACGGTGGATAGCGACTCGTACTGCGCCCGCATTTTTGCCGAGCAATGCGCCGATCTCCGCTGCCGACAGACCGCCTACAATTCTCATCAGCAACATATCCTGCTGTTCTGGTGGCAGCCTCTCCACGAGCGCGCGGATAGCCTGTTCTTCCTCGGCCTGGATCACCCGATCTACCGGTTCCGGTGCGCCCGAAAGCAGTTCGCGTTCATCCAGCGAATAGTGCGCATGGCTGGACTGCTTGAGATAATTCACGACGACGTTATGGGCGATACGGAACAGCCATGCCGCAACCAGGCCGCCGCGATATTGATGCAGATTCAGCATCGCGTTGGTGAATATCTGACTGGTCAGGTCTTCTGCTTCTGCCACGCCGACGCGCCGAACACAATAGGCATAGATGCGTGGAAAGTAGCGCTCATAAACGGGCGCGAACTGACGCAGGTCTTCGCGCGCTGCCTGTAGCGCTTGTGCTTCGCTGTCTGCCTGTGTGCTGTTCATCGGTTGATGTGTAAACGTGATGATGGCGATTGCCCTACCCTCCTTTCGGAAGATAAAGACAATCGAAGTCCCAAAATGTTACAACGAAAATCGGGATTATTTTCCCAACGGTACGCCCGTCTGGAAGGTTTTGATCACATCCAGCACAGCATTACTCACCTGTTGTGCATACTTTTCGTTGCCCAGAATCGTGGCATGGTTTGCGCCCTCGACATAGCGGGTGATACTATTGGTTGACCATGTTGCAAACTTTTCCTGAGTAGCGTGATAGGTTTCCCGCGCAGTTTCGGAGGCGAAAACGTCGGCAGGGTTGGATGCCCACAGAACAGCCATTGGCATATTTTCAAGGTTTTCGGCGTCGGCAGCGGCTTTCGTGAGCGCCCACATCGCCGTAACGCGCTCGGCATAATCGGTATCGAAACTCTGGTTACGCAGTTGTGCGGCAGCCATCGCAGGCGCAATTTCCAATGGATAGCCCCACGTCTGAAATTGACCTGAAAAGATCAGGCGTGCCAGTCCTGCCCGTGTCACACCCCAAAGCACCGCCTGTATCGCGTCATTCGGCGTTTTCCACGCATCAAATTCACCTTGGTTGGCAAATGGCGCAGATATGATCTGGCTGTCCACCAACACGATACCCGCGACTTCCTGTCCATATTGTTTAGCATAGACACGCGCGAGAATCGCGCCAAACGAATGCCCTCCCATCACGTAAGGCACGGGAATATTTGCCTGTTGAATCAGCGTATGGAGTTCCCCGGTGATAGCCAGCGCATCGCGCGGCGATGAAACAGCTTCGCTCCAGCCAAGTCCGGCGCGGTCATAGGCGCAAACCTGTGTATATGCTGATAGTTGTTTCTGTACCCAATACCACCACGAGGATTCTGCTGTTGCTCCGGCTTGCAGAATAACTGTTGGGCTGCCCTTGCCCATACAAACCATGTGCATCTGATGCCCGTTGACCGTATAAAGCTGACCACGCGGCGAGAAATTGCGCTTGTCCTGCTCGGTGGCGACGGTTTGATAGATCACACCCGCGATTATAAGAATGATCAGGATGATGCTGAACCACTTCAGCACACGCCCGATCTGGAACAGACAACCGCGCCTGCGGGATTTGCTACGAGAGATAATATCGTTCACGATTTTTCCATCAATTGCTTCTTCTCTATACGCAAAACCCGCCCATCTATCCCGTTTTTTCTGCGCCGGGTTGTTATAGAAACGTTCCAGGATTGCCAATTTCCTGTAAAAGCGACACAATCTTCATGAAAATGTTTATTAGCTGAGGAAGCAATCATGGATGCACGCATCCAAAAAATGGCCGAAGTCCTGATCAACTATTCCACCAAAGTCCAAAAGGGCGAGACGGTCTTGTTTCGCGGCACATCGCCACTGGCACAACCCCTGATGGAAGCGCTCACCGTGGAGGTTCTCAAAGTCGGCGCACATCCCCTCAATTATGTGCATATGAGCAATGAAGCCTCCACCATGCTCAAGTTTGGCAACGTTGGGCAGATCGAACACGTCAACCCGATGTTGAAGCTGATGTACGATAACGCTGATGTGATCATCCGCATCGAAGCCGAAGAGAATACCAACGCCCTCGCCGGATTCCCGAAGGATAAAGCGCAGGCCTGGCAGCGTGCACGCGGCGCTCTCATCTCGATTCAGATGAAGCGTGAGGCCGAAAAGAGTCTGCGCCGCTGCACAACATTGTTTCCAACCCACGCCTATGCCCAAGACGCGAATATGTCCTATGAAGACTATGCCGATTTCGTTTTTGGCGCGTGCATGGTTGCCGAAGCCGACCCGGTGAAATATTGGCGCGAACTTTCCGCATTTCAGGATAAACTCGTTGGCTATTTGCGCGGCAAGAAGAAGTTGCAGGTACGTGGTACGAATATCGACATGAGCATGAGCATCAAGGATCGTTTGTTCCTGAATGCCGATGGGACAGCCAACTTCCCCGATGGCGAGATTTTCACCGGCCCGGTTGAAGATAGCGTGAATGGCTGGGTGAAGTTCACCTTCCCTCTGGTGAAAGACGGCAATCAGGTACGCGGCGCGAAGCTGGTCTTCAAGGATGGCCTCGTCACCGAAGCGAAAGCCGACCAGAACCAGGAATATCTGCACGCGATGCTGGATACCGATGCCGGATCGCGCCGCCTCGGTGAATTTGCCATCGGGACAAACACCTTCATTGATCGCTTCACCGGGCAAATCCTGTTCGATGAAAAGATCGGTGGCACGGTACATATGGCAGTCGGTCAGAGCTACGCGGAGACAGGCGCGGTCAATAAATCTGCCGTTCACTGGGACATGATCTGCGATACGCGCGAAGATACCGAAATTCTGGCAGACGGCGAAGTGTTCTTCCGTAACGGGGAGTTTCTTGTCAAATAGTTTGAAAATATGCTTCGGCCTGGAGCGCTTCGATTTGATTGTAATGGCGGCAGTCGGCATATTGATTGCCGCCATTGGTGTAGTGATATTACGTGGCGACCAGACCAACGGAGGTGCGCGTCCGGCGGCCACCTTGCGCGTTGTCTATCTTGGGCCTGTCGGCAGCATTGTACAAAACCTGTATGCGCTGAATCCAACGGGTGGCACTCCGGTACAACTGACGAACACCCGCAACGGCATCATGGATTTCGATGTCTTCCCGGATGGGCGTATTGTCTACTCTGATCAGAACCTTGATGGCAGCACCAATATCATGCTCTATGAGCCGGATAAGGGGCAGTCGCGCCAGCTTTTCGCCTGTCAGGATGCCACCTGTAACGAGGTCGCTGCTAGTCCAGATGGAAAACTGATTGCCTTTGATCGCAGCGAACTGAACAGCGGTACGAACCTCGCGCCGGGTGCGCCACGCATCTGGCTATATGATATGACGCAAAACCGCACCTTTCGCCTGTTTGAAGATAACCAGAAAATTGGCTATATGGCGCGGTGGTCGCCGGATTCCACGCGGATTGCGCTGTGGGATAGTGATCGCGGCGGGATCGTCCTCTACAACCTGCTGACAAAAGAAGAATCGGTTGTCCCGGCCTATGGCGGGCGCGTCGGCGAATTTTCCCCGGACAGTCAACAGTTATGGTTTCCACGTGTGCTGGAAGTTGCGGTCTCGCCGGATAACCCCGAACAGCGCCAATATGTGACACATATCTCTATCGCGGATATTGCGAAGCAACCCTATCGCATTCATGACACTCTTCCTGATACTGCCGCCGACGATGACGTTGATCCCATCTGGTCTGCCGATGGCAAATCGCTGTTTGTGCTGCGGCGTCCGGCAGGCGCGAAGCTGGAACAGGATCGCCAGGTTTATCAACTGGATATTGCGACGGGCAAAGCCACGCCGATTCTGGTGGACTATGCGTATTCGCACAGTAATTTGCATCTCAGCCCGAACAAGGATCAATTGTTGTTCCAGCGCTTCCGTATGGGCGCGGCAGGCGCACGCCCGGAGGTTTGGGTTTACGATTTCCAAACCAGACAGGCGCGGCAACTTGTCGATAACGGTAATCTTCCGCAGTGGTTGCCATGAGTTCTTAATATTGTTAAATTTGGGTTTTGCATTTAACAAATTCTTAAACTATAATGATCCCCCTAACTTCCGCACAAGTCGGGCAGTTTTGTCGCCAAAATCATGCGGGGACGGGTGGATTTTCTCTTGGCACAACTGGTTGTTTTAATTAGTCTGGCACTTATTCTGGATTTCCTGACGGGCGTATTCAGTGCGCCAAGTATCGTGGCTATCATGGTTGCGTCCCGTGCGATGAGTTTGCGCCGCGCCCTCGTGCTTTCCACCCTCGCAGAATTGGTCGGCCCATTTCTTTTTGGTATGGCAGTCGCCAATACACTGGCGCTGGAAGTTGTTCACACCGATGGCATGACATTGAGTGTATTGTGCGCAGCATTGTTATCTGCGGTGTTGTGGACAATCGTATCATGGGTTTGGCATATCCCATCCAGCACCTCTCACGCACAGGTTGGCGGATTGATGGGCGCGGCAATTGCGGCAATTGGCCTGAATTCGATTGTTCCCAGTGGCGTGTTCAAAATTTTTATTGGCCTGATTATCACCGCACCCATTGGTTTTTTCACGGCATTCATGATCGTTCGGCTCTGCTATTGGCTGACACAAAACGCCTCGCCGAACATTAATCGGCGTTTCAACCAGGGCGGTTTGTTTACCTCGCTTGGGCTTGGCCTAACTATCGGGAGCAATGCCGCACAACGTACCGTCAGCATGATTACGCTTGGGCTGGTGATGGCGCGCGTGCTTCCTGCCTTCCAGATTGAGCTATGGGTCGTCGTCCTCAGCGCGGGTGTGCTGGCGCTTGGCAACCTCCTGAGCGGGCGACGGCTGCTGAAGGTGATGGGTGGCAATTTCTTCCGCATCCGTCCGATACACGGATTCAGCGCACAGTTCGCCTCCGGGCTGGTCATCCTCGGCAGTTCGCTCATGGGCGGGACAGTCAGTTCGACGCATGTTTCCGGCTTCGCCGTGATTGGCGCAGGCTCGGCGGAACGACTTTCGATAGTACGCTGGAAGGTCGTGCAGCACATCCTGAAATCATGGTTCGTTTCGCTGCCCGTGACAATCTTTCTCGGCTTCCTGATTTACAGAATCTTTTTGGTGGTCGGCATTCGCTGACAGGTACAGGCACTATGTCCGGCAACTTTAACCATCGCAAGACATCGTTTGAGCGATTTCGATTTTTGTTTCGCTCCAAACCCGATCATTTTTTTGAACGGTTGATGGAACAATCGCAACTGACCGCGCGCGGTGTCTACGTTCTGTGGCGCTATATGGAAGACCCGACGCACCAGAACGCAACCAATATTCACAATATCGAAAAACAGGCCGATGAAGTGCGCCGCATGTTGATCGAGGAATTGAACCGTACCTTTGCTACGCCAATTGACCGCGAAGACATTTTTTCGCTGTCGCGCGCGATTGATGATGTGCTGGATTATGCCGATACGACAGTTCTTGAAATGGATATGCTTTCTGTCAAACCGAACAAATTCCTGCGCGATATGGCGGAACTTCTGCATGAGACAGCCGGGGAGTTGCAGCTTTCAGTTGAGCGTTTACAGCATCATCCGGCGGTTGCGAACGAACACGCGATGAAAGCCAAAGCCGCCGAAAACCGGATTGAGGAAGTCTACCGGAAAGCCATCGCTGATCTGTTTCACAGTGTGCAGCAGGTCGAGGAAGTGATGGAAGTATTGAAACTCCGTGAGGTCTACCGACACTTATCCAATGCCGCCGATAGAGGCGATCAGGCTGCAAATATCATCAGCGACATTATTGTCAAAACGACATAAATTGATCTGAATGTGACATTTCTCATTATTTTCTGCGATCCTTGTCCGCGAAATTAGCGCTAGAATTGACAACATGACAGAAACATTATTCATCGCAGGCGGGACAGGGTTTATCGGCGCGCAATTTCTGCGCGAGGCTCTTGCTGAAAATTATCGGATATTGGCGCTCAGTCGTTCCGCGCAGGCTGCCGAAACGCTCCAGCAGCAGGGCATCGAACCCGTCACGGGCGATCTGCTCACGCCGGGAAAGTGGCAGGATGCTGCCCGCACAGCCGACTACGTGATCCATCTGGCACAACCGCCAACGTTTGGAGTGGCGCGCGTGACGACTGCCCGTGCCAAAGCCTATGAGCGGGATCGGGTGCAGATGGATCATAATTTGCTGGAGCCACTTGATCCTGATCGCATAAAGCGCATTGTTTATGTTTCCGGTACGAGCTATTACGGACAGCAGGGCATGGAACTCCGTGATGAAACCACAACGCCAAATCCGCGTGGCTGGGGACCATTCGTTGTCAAAGCCATGAACCAACTGGATGAATATCAGAAGCATCTGCCAATTGTGAGTGCCTTCCCCGGCGCAGTCTATGGCCCAACATCCTGGTTTGGCGAAGTCCTGGGGCGGTTGGCGCGTGGTGAGCGCCTGCCTAGCATCACGGGACGCCAGAAATTCAACAGCCCGATTCACTATCAGGATTGCGCGCGGGCATTGCTCCATTTGATGAAACATGGCAAAGCCGGAGAGCGTTATCTGCTGGTGGATTCTGCGCCTGCGACACTAGGCGACCTGGTGGTAAAGGCAGCCGAAGCCATGCGTATAAAATTGCGTATCTATTACGTACCAAAGTTATTTGTGGGATTGTTGCTTGGCAAAGTAATTGCCGATTCGCTGGATTATGAAAATATGTTTTCCAACGCCAAACTCTGCGCCACAGGGTTCACGTTTCAATATCCAACGCATCAGGAAGGCGTACCCAATGTGGTGGCGACATGGCAGGCAACCCATGCCCAAAAATGATGTTTTGGAGGCATAATTAATAACAAAATTGTCACGTTTTGCGCCATGAAGCCATCTTTTTCAATCTCTCCTGCGTATACGTTATAATTCCTCGCGTGCGGCGTTCACGGAAACCACCATGCCAGATACACTGATCGGCAAGAAGTTAGGCGATTACGAGATACAAAAACTGCTTGGCAAGGGCGGTATGGCACGGGTTTATCTCGGTTTTGACGAACGGCTGGAACGCCGCGCCGCTGTCAAGGTGATCAACAACGACATCAGCCCGACAGACCGTAGCGAATATTTCAAGCGCTTCCAGAACGAAGCACGCGCTATTGCCAAGCTGGAACACTCCAACATTGTCAGCGTCTATCAGTTCGGAGAATACGAAGACGTATATTACATGGCAATGGCGTTTGTCGAAGGGCGCGATCTCAAGCAGATTTTGCGCGAACTGACAGATCGCCGTGAGATCATGCCATTGGCAGACATTGTAAACATTGTGCGTCAGATCGGTTCGGCGCTGGATTATGCCCACAGCAAGGGCGTCATTCACCGTGACGTGAAACCTTCCAACATCATGTTGACGAAGGAAAATCGCGCTGTTCTCACCGATTTTGGCCTTGCGCTCACCGCCAGCGAAGGCACGCTTGGCGAGACCTTCGGAAGCGCACATTACATCGCACCGGAACAGGCGGTATCCAGCGCGAAGGCTGTCCCGCAAAGCGACCTGTATTCGCTCGGCGTCTGTGCCTATGAGATGCTGACTGGCAAGGTTCCATTCGATGATCCGTCGGCAATGAGCGTGGCGCTCAAACATTTGCAGGACGCGCCTCCGCTTCTTAGCACATTTAACCCGAATATCCCGCCTGCCTTCGAGAACGCCATCGCGCATATTCTCGATAAAGACCCGACGCGACGCTATCGCACCGGGATGGAATTTGCCGGGGCATTGCAACAGGCGCTGGTGAACGCACCACAGCGCCCACGTCCGACAGGCAACACGCAAATGAAGCCACCTGCACAGGCCATCGCGTCGCCTGTATTGCCAACAAGTGGTGGATCATCCAACTCCAAACCACCTGCGCCATCCGACAGCAGCAATATTAAACCGCCTGCATCGAAACCTGCAACGCCGTCAACCTCATCGCCAAAGCCTCCCTCGCCAGCCACCGGGCCGAGTCTGTCGGCGTCGGCATCACTGGCAAGAAGCCTGAAGGCACAAACTGGCGAGATGCGCGCCACGCCACCGCCATCGCGTACACAGACCAACTCCCCGTTGATTAGCAAGCAGACCAGCAAACCCGTTACGCCCTCGATTCCATCTCCACGCGCAACAGGCGAGATGCGCCCCTATGTGCGTCCCGATGCAATTCCGCATTCCGTACCCAGGCCGGAATCTGGAAAGATTACTGCGCTCCCGCCAAAGGAAACACCCCAGCCAGAAACCAGATCGCGGCGTGTCCCTTTTCTCCTGATTATCGGGATCATTGGCGTGTTAGTGGTTGTCGGCGGGGTTCTCGCAGCAACCAGCGGCAACGGCAATAATCAAAATGGAACACCTACCGTCAATTCGTCGCTCACCGGGGCGGTAGTCAATACGCCAACGGCAGCGGTCACCGCTGTTGTGGCAGATAATACAACCCTACCGAATACCAACGCTACTGCTACGCCTTCTATACCCTTTACTCCAACGCGGGAAGCAACGGCGACTAACACATTAGCGGTAACTCCTGCTGGTGTGAATCCCACTGTGCGTCCAACCAACGGTGTCATTGTGGAAACATTACGCAGTGTAGTGACGCCAACCTGGACACGCACAATCACGCCGACACCAACGGCAACGATTGCGGTCACTGCGGGGATAGATATTCTGCTGATTTGGGATGCTACCCAGTTTGTGTTTGTGAATAAAAGCGGGCGTGCCGTTTCGGTACGGGAAATTGAATTTGAACAACATGGCAAAAAAGAAATGCGACGTTTTGCGGCCTCCCAGTGGATACGTCCGCCAGATGGCAATATCTCCGATTCACTCCGCACCGGACAATGCTATCAACTGGGGCGCTATCTGATGCTGCTGCCCTCGCCGCTTCCCCCTTGCGCCGGGTCAACTTCGGCCTATTGGCAACCCGGTTCATCTGGACAGTTCTGGCTTCCTATTGAAAATGGCACTGATGTATCGTTTGATGTGATCATCAGCAAAAAGACAGTTGCGACCTGCCTGATTGCAACCGGAAATTGCCAGTTTGCATTGCCAATAGATTCTTAGGATAAAATTTCTACATAATGTTACGAAAGCGTGGAGATAGCATGGTCGATCTACCCAGGAATCCTGAAACCCGACAACTTGAAGTCCTTGTGCGTGTCTCCTCGCTACTATCGACGCTGGACATCGACAAGGTACTGAGCGAAGTCGTCCGTCTCACGGCGGAAGTGGTCGGCGCGACCAAAGGCAGTTTTTTCCTGCTGAATGATCGCGGACGTGGCCTTTCCTTGCAGCGCTTCCTTTCGGATCGTAACTATAACCCGGACGAAAAACAGTACATCTCGGATCGCATTCTGACCGAGGGGTTGGCGGGCTGGGTTATCGAACATCGGGAAGCTGCCATTGTCGAAGATACCTTGACCGATTCGCGCTGGTTGACGATGGATGCCAAGACGCTCGGTGCGCGTTCGGCGTTGTGTTTGCCGTTCATTGTGGACGGCAAGATTTTCGGCATTCTGACGATGGAACACCCGGAGCCGCACCACTTCATCGAAGCGGATCGGCGGTTGGCAGTAGCGGTAGCGAATCAGGCAGGCGCGGCAATGCGCAATGCCCAGCTATTCGACCAGACGCAGGCACAACAGGAACAGATGGAAGCAGTTTTGAACAGCACTGTCGAAGCGCTTTTCACTGTCGAAAACAATGGCACAATCGGCCTGATCAATCAGGCAGCCGAAGATGTGCTTGCGTTGCGGGCTGATACCGCCGTCGGGATGACACTCGATGACCTGATGCCATATAGCACCATCCTCGCTGACATTGTGAATACCATTCGGATACGTCCGAGTTCCGGCGGCGCGCAGAGTTTTGAGATCAATGATCCCACCACCAGACGCGATTTCGTGGTGAGTGTTTCTTCGGTGAATACAACCGGACACAGCGAGGTTGGTTATGTGGTTTCGCTGCACGATGTCAGTTCCCTGAAAGACCTGACCCGGTTGAAAACACACCTGCTGCATATGGCCTCTCACGACCTGAAAAACCCGCTGGGAGTCTTGCTCGGCTATCTGGATATGATGCGCGAAGATGCCCAGAACGGCATTGTGCCTGATCCCAACTTCGTCGATGGCATGTTCCGGGCCGTAGAGCGCATGGAAGGCCTAATCCAGACGTTGCTCAGTCAGGAGCGCATCGAAGCACAGGGCGCGCAGATTCGCCAGCGCATCGACCCGGTAGCCATATTGAATGAGGTCGTGACCGATATGATGCCGAGCGCCGACGCCAAAGATCATGATGTTGTTCTGGATATTGGCGAAAATATGTCGGTCATTTCCGGCGATCCGATTGAACTACGCGAGGCGATGGGCAATCTGGTCAGCAACGCGATCAAATATACGCCGGAACAGGGGCGCGTCACGATTCGTATGGCGACAGAGGATAATCGGCTGTATTTCTCGGTGATCGACACCGGGCTAGGCATTCCCGCTGACCAGCAGAACATGATCTTCAACAAGTATTTCCGCGCCAAGAGCGCCGCGACTGCGGAGATTGAAGGGACTGGCCTTGGCCTGAGTCTGGTCAAGACGGTGGTTGAAGCGCATGGCGGCAAGGTTTGGTTCCAGAGCGAAGAAGGGGCAGGAAGTACATTTGGTTTCTGGCTCCCCGTTTTGACCTCCTGAACCTGTTTTTCAGCAATTTTTCCCGAAAAATCGGGCGTAGATAGCAGTCTGGAATGAAAAGTTCGGCAATATTACCGAACTTTTTGTGTTTTTTCCGGGAATTTTCTCTAGCATCAGAGGCCTGAATGCAGTACACTAGGGTGACTTTGTGCCAATTTTCGCAATGTTATGCAAAGACTTTGCATCTTCGCGCAGGAACGAGGTTCATCCATGCGTAACTTTCAACCGCTCGACCACGTTGAGATCGACAACGACATCGACGCTATCACACTCGAAAACAATACATCGGAAAGCGATCCGGTGTTGGCATTGCGCCGCGAAGGAATCTATGTGACCATTTCTGCGAGCTATGGACCACTCGAAATCGCACTTCGTCCGCGTTATGAAGACCTTGCCCGGACGCTCTCGCGCCTGCAATCTGTCGATGGACTCAGCACGACACGGCAGGTTGGCACAGCGCAGGCATATCTGGCAATGGGCATCTCGCCCGAAGGCGCGTTGATGCTCCGTCCGACGATTGTTGCCGATGCCACCGGGCATTTCAGCCTGAACCTGGTACTCACGCCAGAAGCTCGCCAGAAACTCTATACATGGCTGAAAATCGGCAACTAGTTTTCATTCTGCGCTATGGGCGTACAGCAGTGCGCCCTTGTAACGAATTCTCCTGATCTAATACCCATATACCAACCGATGCAACTGGCGTACTGTGCTGGTGACATCTTCTGGTTGCACGGCATAGAGCGCGCGTTTGCCCGGCCCCTGCGCATAGGCAAGAATCGGTACGCTGAGTTTGGCGTTCAGATTTTCTGCGCCGCCGATCACAGCAACAACCTTTACCGCCTGTAAGGTGAAGCGTGCTGCGTGCAAGCCCGCTTTAATCTTCTCGATCAGGTTGGCGACAGCGCCCTGACCTTCGCTGGTCAGAACGACGAATACCACCGTCGAACGCGCCAGACTTTGCATCACAATCACTGGACCAGCGGCAGCTTGCCCAATCAGGATTCCCATCTGATTTAGAAATTGCGAAAAATCAATCACGCCGGGAGTTGTGATCATCAGGCCATCAACGGCAGAAACTACCCGCAGGCCAATCGGTGAGGATTGCGCCTGAATTAATGTCCCACCGTGATCGAGG
>CAYSOC010000094.1:0-25903 GCA_964432445.1 uncultured Anaerolineaceae bacterium | reverse complement strand
ACTGTATGGGATAGGGTAAAATTTTTCTGACACAACTTGATCTGAGGAAAATTATTTATGCTCAGTGACCTCCAAATCGCACAACGCGCCACCCTCAAACCCATCGAACAGATTGCCGAGATGATGGGCCTTTCGCGCGACGACTTCGACATTTACGGCAGTCCGCATGTTGCCAAACTCCGCATGGAAACCCTGCCTAAGCTGAAGGATCGACCAGATGCCAAATACATCGACATCACGGCGATCACGCCGACCCCACTTGGCGAAGGCAAATCTACAACGACGGTAGGGCTGGGGCAAGCGTTGAATCGCATCGGCAAACGTGCGGTGATTGCGCTGCGTCAACCTTCACAGGGGCCGACCTTTGGGATCAAGGGTGGCGCGGCGGGAGGTGGCTATTCGCAGGTTGTCCCGATGGAGCTATTCAATCTGCACCTGACAGGTGATATTCACGCCGTCACCGCCGCCAACAACCTGCTGGCTGCGATGATTGACAATAAACTGATGCGCGGCAATGTATTGAATATCGACCCGGAAACGATTACATGGAAGCGCGTGTTGGACGTGAATGATCGGGCGTTGCGAGAAATCGTTATCGGACTGGGCGGCAAAGAAAACGGCGTCCTGCGCGAGACGGGTTTTGATATTTCCGTTGCCAGTGAGGTGATGGCGATTCTGGCGCTCACCACTTCGATTGAAGATATGCGCGAACGGTTTGGGCGCATTGTGATTGGCCTGACGCATGATCGAAAACCCGTCACCGCCGAGCAAATCGGTGCAGCGGGCGCGATGACTGTCCTCATGAAGGAAGCGATTCGCCCGAATTTGCTGCAAACGTTGGAAAATACTCCTGCGATTGTCCACGCTGGCCCCTTTGCGAACATAGCACACGGCAATAGCAGTATCCTCGCAGATATGTTCGGGATCAAGTGCGGCGAATATCTGGTGACAGAATCCGGGTTCGGCGCGGACATCGGCGCGGAAAAATTCTTCAACATCAAGTGCCGCTATAGCGGTTTGAAGCCGGATGCCGCTGTTCTTGTGGTGACAGTGCGCGCGCTCAAGGCGCACAGCGGACACTACAAGATTGTCGCTGGAAAAGCACTGCCGAAGGAACTTTCTGAAAAGAATGTCGCAGATGTTGAGAGCGGCGCGGCAAACCTGATCAAACATATCCAGAATGTGTGTTTGCACGGGGTCACGCCAGTGGTGGCGATCAACGCCTTCACAGGTGATCACCCGGAAGAGATCGAAGCGATCAAACAAATCGCAGTAGAAGCAGGCGCAATTGGTGCGTCTCTCTCTACCCATTGGGCAGATGGTGGGCGTGGCGCGACTGAATTGGCGGAGATGGTTATTTCTGCTGCCGATCAACCAAACGCCTTCAACTTTTTATATGATCTGGATTTGCCGATCAAGCAGAAGATTGAAGCCATCGCCACAAAAATCTATGGCGCTTCAGGTGTGAGCTATGAGCCCGCCGCAGAGCGCCAGATTCGGGATTATGAAGCAAACGGTTTTGGGAAGCTGCCCATTTGCATGGCAAAAACACATCTCAGTCTGAGTCATGATCCAACACTGAAAGGCGCACCAACAGGCTTCACCCTGCCAATTCGAGAGGTGCGTGCCAGCGTAGGCGCGGGCTTTATCTATCCGCTGTGTGGTGAGATGCGCACGATGCCAGGTCTCTCCGAACATCCTGCCGCTGAAATGGTCGATCTGGATGAACAGGGCAACGTTATGGGGCTGTTCTAGGATTCAACCGTTTTTGAAAATTCCCTCCCCTCTGGTTGAGGGGAGTCTGGTTTTATCGGGGTATGGTGCGGCAGCGGTCTGAGTCGCGGCCTGTTGCATTTCCTTGTTGTGTGGCACGATAACGCTGGCGTCCACGCTGACCACAAACAGAAACAACAAACCCAGCCCGATGATCAGTATCAAACCACCGATAAATCTGCCCGTTTCGAGTTCGGATGGCTTCTTTTTTTGCGGTTGGGGATCGAGAATATGGTATGGAATAAACATCGCAGGCTAGCCGTTATCTTCTGGCAGCAGACGGCGGAATAATTCGCTCAGGCGCTTCACGACTACATTATCGCGCCAGTTGCGCGCGCTGCGCCCAGCTTCATTCTGATCAAGCGAAACCCCGCGCCGTGCATCTTCCTGATCCATAATCAGCCCCAGGCGAAGCAGACCAACGCTTGTGCTATACGACGGACTGAGTAATTGATCGGTCATGCCTGCGATTTTTTCGGGGGAAGCGACGCGCGCCGGAATTTTCAGAATATCGGTTGCTAAGCCCTTCAACCCGGCAAGTTGTGAACTGCCCCCCGTAAGGACAACGCCCGCCGATAACACGCCTGCGTTACTCTCTTTGATCTCTTCGGCTATCAGTTCAAAGAGTTCTTCCATGCGATAGAAGATAATTCGGGCGAGTTCGGCGCGGCTGACTTGCACCATTGTGTCTTCGCCAAATTGAGGCACAAGGAACTGCTCTACCGGGTCAACCTCTTTGGGATCGGTGTTACCATATTCAATTTTGACCGATTCTGCCGTTTCATAGGGGAGATGGAAGCGCACCGCAATATCGTTGGTAACGTGATAACCGCCGACAGGGATTACGGCGGTATGCCAAACGCTGCCATTCATAAATATAGCGATGTCGGTTGTACCACCGCCGATGTCCACTACCATCACGCCTTGTTCGCGCTCCGATGGTGTAAGCACCACATCAGCACTGGCGAGAGGGTTCAGAATGAAGCGATCTACCGTGACGCCCGCTGCATGAACACATTTTTCGATGTTTTGCAGGCTGCTTGCCGCCGCCATGATAATATGTGTTTCGACTTCGAGCCGGAAGCCGTGCATCCCCAGCGGACTGCGTACCCCATCTTGACCATCAAGGGTATATAAGCGCGGGATTACATGCAAAATTTCGCGGTTGTGTGGCAACGGAATCGCACGCGCGGCATCAATAGCGCGTTCCAGATCGGTAATCTGCACGCCGTTTTTATTGGAAATGCCAACCACGCCTTTGCTGTTGCGCGAGTCGATATGTTCCCCGGCGACACTTATGAAGGCGCGTTTGATGTTATAGCGGCTGGAGCGTTCGGCTTTATGGACAGAAGCCGAAACAGCATTAATCAGGGCATTTACATCCATGACCATGCCCTTCTTCATCCCGCGCGAAGGCTCAACGCCGACGCCGATTACATAAATATCATCGGCGCGTACTTCGCCCACGATGGTGCAAATCTTGGTTGTTCCAACGTCAATTCCGACGACTACTTCACCCATAACGCTCGCTACTTATCCGCCCAACTATAATAAGGTCGGTCTGGATCGATGACGCTGATTTCGACAGGCTGGCGATCTTTTGCCTGTGCATCCGCGATAATCGCATTATAGACGACCATTTTTGTCTGAATATCTGTGCCTTTGCCAATCCACAACACCCAGTTGCGACCATCGTGGTAGCCAAGACCCTTTACAGGATCATACACCATTTCCTCCACGTTCGGATAGAGTGCCTTGAATTTCAACACGCCATTTACCGTATCCTGATCGATGCACGCTCCCGGCCCAAGAACGCGATCCGTCCCTTGCAATTCGCAACGGCTCAGGTGAATATCTCTGGAAGGCTTTTCGACGATAACCCGCACCAGATTCGGCAGTTCGGCACGCAGAGCCATCACACGCCCGCGTACATCCACCCATACCCGTTGCCCGGATTGCTCCCACACCACAGCGGGTTGGCGCTCCGTGATCGTAATCTGTACCAAGTTCGGAGGCCATCCCAACGTTAGCTCTGCATCGGCAATCTGCGGATCGAGTTCGAGTTGTTTCTCGACAGATTCGGCATCGATCCAGAACATATGAATTTTGGCGAGTCCGCTACGTTCAAAGATTTCTGGCGGCGTCAGGTAGCGCGTCTCACCGATATAGCCTACCGCGATGCTGTTCACATAAAAAGCATCGTTCGTCAGCAAAATATAGAGCATTGCCAGCATGATTAGAACGATGCCACCGCTGAACAAACGCCAGCTTATAAATATCCGCCGGGGTTGGTCGCGGGGGATTGCCGCCGGAGTAATCCCGGCCTTACGTGCGCGCCGTTCACGCCGCCGCTGGGCAACGCTCGGAGAAGACGGCGTAGCAATTTCGCGCGTCTCCGGCGCAAACGGATCGCGCAATGGCGAAGATCGATCCCGTGTGACTGGACGCGCTTCCGGTGGTGGACTGTTGCCAGATACAGGTTCGACCTGCGGTTTACGGCGCTCTCCGCGCCGGGGTGACGAATACGACATGCCCTCTATTGTAGCGCGTTTGGGGACAGGATTATCCAGAAATTCCGGTTTTTGAAATTTTAATCTTCATCCGGTTCGAGATGTTTGAGGTCGCGCAAATCCGGGAACCAGACCGCCATTAACGCAACCACAATCATCGTTCCGATGCCACCGACGATGACGCCTCCTGCTGCTGAACCAAGCAACTTCGCGGCAACGCCAGATTCAAACGCGCCAAGTTCATTGGACATTCCGATAAAAACGCTGTTCACCGCAGACACGCGCCCACGCATTGAGTCCGGCGTTTTGGTGAGCATGAGCGTACCGCGAATCACGACGCTGATCTGATCCAGCGCGCCAAGCAGGAACAGCATCAGCACAGAGAGCAAAAAGGATTGCGATAGACCAAAGATGACGGTTGCCAACCCGAAGCCAAACACTGCCCATAATAATGTGCGTCCAGCCTGGGTGAAGCCATGCCGACGGGTCAGCGCAAGCGCCATTACCAGCGCCCCAATCGAGGGTGCGGCACGCATGATCCCTAATCCTGTCGGGCCGACATTCAACTGATCGGCAAAGACAGGTAATAATGCAGTCGCACCGCCGAGCAGTACGGCGAACATATCCAGCGTGATCGCGCCGAGGATGATCTTTTTACGCCAGACAAACTGCGCCCCGGCAATGAGGGAGGCAATTGTTGCGGGTTCACGGGTGACCTTTTTTTGTTTCCCCTGAATCATCAAGACGAGGACAACAACCGCCAGCGCCGCAAACATATCGATCAGATAGACAGGCCAGGCTACTTTGAGCGCTGCAATCAGGATGCCTCCTAATCCCGGCCCAAGCACAGAAGCTATCTGCCACGAACTGCTGGAATAGGCAGCAGCATTCGTATAGTCTTCCGGCGGGACACATTGCGCCAATAACGATCCTCCTGCCGGATTGCCAAAGGTGCGCGCGATCCCGATCAGGAGCAAGAAAAAATAGAATAGCGGGATTGATCCCTGTGTCACGGAAACGAAAAACAGACCAAGCGATCCGGTTGCACCCAGAATTTGTGCTGCCGCCATGACCTGCTTTCGGTTATAACGATCCGCGATTGCGCCTGCCGGAAGCGATAGCAACAGCACCGGGATGATTTGTACCAGGCCAACCAGTCCGAGATAGAAAGCATCTTTTGTACGTTCGTAGAGTTCCCAACCGACAGCCACACCCGCCATTTGTTCGCCAATTACGCCGATCACACGGGAGATGAACAACAGGCGAAAATCACGATGGCGCAAGGCTGCATAGGGATCGTGTGGTTTATATTGAGTCATTGCTTTGCTTATTGAAGAAATTAGACAGACAGGGGCAGTACCATCTCGCTGTTATCACGTATCGCCAGTGTCAACAGTGGATCGTGCTGGTAACATACTGCGCCGACACTCAAACCCAGCACCACCCCATCATATTCTGAAACAATTCGCCCCTCGTTCTTACCAATCGGACGTCCATAAATATCTGTTAGCCTGGCAACTGTCGCGCCGGCCTGTATTAAATCGCCCGCTTTTACCAGATATTCGACAATCCCGGCTTCCGATGCGAAAGGGTGCATCAGCCGTCGAATCGGATAGCCCGGAGAAAACATCTGCACATGGTTGATTGGTTCTGGCGCACCATCCAGCATCCCTGCCCATCGCATCACATTACGTATCCCCGCAGTACCACCCGCAACGATCCCTGGATCGATGGTTGAATGGCCGCCGAGTTCGACAGTAAACGCCGGAATGCGCGCATTATTCAGCGCTGCACCACTGGCGGAACGATGAAGCCCTTTTTTGAGATAGTCACCAAAGACGAATTCATTGATCACCGTATGCCCGAACGCATCCAGCATTTGCCCAACCTGCTCCTGTAACTGGATGGCAGCGGTACGTTCCCGGCTATCTCGATAGAAAATTGGGTCACGAAGCGCAAACGGAAGCGAACCGAGCGCGAAATTATGAAGATCGATCAGCATTGTAGCAGTGCTGCTGATTGCATCATACAACCGTCGATAGGCCAGTTCCAGCGGCGCTGGTGGCGGATCGGCGGGCGCTATCGGGCGCCCGCCGGGATAGGGAAACAGCCGATTTGGGTCCTGGTTGCTCAAATAATAGGGGGTACGGGTAGCGATACGCAATCCCGCCGGGTTGAGCGTCGGGATGGCTACCACCGTACCGCGTATGGATTCGACCAGTTTCGGGGTGAGCAAGCGGTGAATGACAGCGATCCCGGTATATTCTGAACCATGAATTGCCGCTGTCAACCATAACACAGGGCCACTCTCGTAACCCTGTGCAATAATGACCGGGAAGTTATCGCTGCCCCCGGTTGGCAGAGGAACACCCTCAAATTCGCCATAGGCAAGTTGACCCGGCAGGGCCTGCGCTGTTCCGATTTTCAGCGCAGCAGGCATTAGTTTCGCGTTTCTTTGGCGAGGGCAGCGGCAAGCTGTTGGCTGATCAATTCCAGCATCAGGATATTTTCCTGTGTGATTGATCCTGCCGCTTCCTTGCAGGCAAACAGCACCCCGAAACGCAAGGTGTTACCAACAGGTGTGCAAACCGCCATATGAAATGTCCCGGAAACGAGGAGCGGATGGCTTAATTCCTCACCATCGTTGAGGATGCGGCTTTGCCCATTTTGGGCGACCCAGCCTAGAATGCCACTGTAATCGGCTTTGGGGGATGCCAGCGCCTTGACATTATCTGGCCCTGCTTGTGCAATCAACGTGAGTGATGGTGGAGTCGTCTGCACGACGGAATAATAGGCTACATAGTCATAGCCGAGTTGCCGCGCTGTATCAACAGCCGCCTGTGGTTTGGGTGCATCCTTGCCAGCTTTTGCCAATTGCCGCGCAAAGGCTTTCACAGGCGCAAGCGTATCGGCATGGAGCGTTTCCAGGCGTCGCTCTTCCGCCAGTTTTTTAATTTTGCGAACCAGATCATCACTCTTGAAAGGTTCGGTTGATGCCGCATCTGCCCGACCCGGCATGGCAAAATCGGCGTCCTCGTCCACAAGGACAACCCACAAACGCGGATAGGTCTGCCGCAATTCCTTGATCAATTCAAACACCTTGCCTAGTCCGTTATCGACTACAAACGCATCGAAGTGGCGTTCGGCGTTGGCAAGGGCGGCCTTCGCGTCTTCCGTAGAAGTCGTGAAGGTTAACTTCATTTGAGTTTCTTTAGCAAGATTTTCGCGGAAACGGTCAACTGATTCTTCCCGCACCGCAATCAATACCCGAATTGTTGAAGCATCCACAGGTCAACCTGTCTTTAAACCGGGGGTTCATAACCCGCCTGCCCGATCTTTCGGGTTAATTATAGGCCATCTGCGGCAGATAACGCTAGTAGTACAAGCTGCCACATGCCGCGCGGGATTGGTGCGAGGTCGATATATTCATCAGTGCGGTGGGCATTTCCCCCGGTGGTGATGCCGATTGTCACGGCGGGAATCCCACGCGCCAACGGCAGATTCGCATCGGTACTGCCCATATGAAATGCTGGTGACATCTTGGTCACCTCGAGTGCATCTTTGGCAGCACGCACTAATGGATGGCTCAGGGGGATCATCCCTGCCGGACGGTCTCCAACCACTTCTACCGTAAACAAAACATCTCTATCTTTAGCCTTGCAGGTTTCGAGCGCAGCCATTACGTTTGCTTCGAGTGTTGCCAATGCAGCGGAATCCTCGGAGCGCATATCAAGTGTCAAATTAGCCTCGGTAGCGATAGAGTTTACAGAGCGTCCACCTTCGATCAACCCGATGTTATAGGTTGTGCGCGGTTGTTGCGGGGGTGTAAGTTCGGTCAATTTGGCAGCAAACCGAACAAGGCTGTGAATTGCGCTCGACTGCCCATAGTGCAGCCAGCTATGTCCGCCTGCGGCCTGTGTCCCAATCCGCAAACGACGTACCGCAATCCCGGCATGATAAATCTGCCCGAAGGCCATTCCCTCTAACACGATGCAGCTACCGATGCGATGATTAAGCCGATCAATCGCGGCACGAATCCCGCCGAGATCACCCAGACCCTCTTCGCGCGTATTCGCCACGAACCATACATCTGAACCCAACGGCCTCGAACGCAGCAGACGCAGCAGACACAACAGTGCCGCAACGCCGAGGCTGTTATCGCCAATACCGGGCGCGTTGATCTTTTGTGAATCACGGGTTGCAGTGAGATCGGTTTCTGCCGGGAAAACAGTATCGGTATGAGCAGAGATGAGCAGAGCGGGCGCAGAAGCAGAAAGACCCGGCAAACGTCCATAGACGTTGAATAACTCGTCTATTGCGACATCGACCAGGCCATTGGCGTGAAATTGCTGTTGTACATATTGTGCGCGCGGCTCCTCTGCGAAGGTCGGCGCGGGGATTTGCTGAATGCGGATCGCTTCCTCGATGAGTGAATCTATTTCGCTCAACAGCCGCTGCTGGAGTTCAACCCCGCGCACGCTAGCGGCAAAGGAAGAGATAGCGTTCACAAAGAAGTATGGATTACTTGCTGGCGCTATTCATCGCGTTGAGGCGCTTCATCAGGCGGCTCTTGCGACGTGCGATGTTGTTCTTGTGCAGAATACCCTTCGAGCCAGCCTTATCGAGCGCACGAATTGCGGCGACGACGGCTTCCTTTGCGGCGTTTGCATCAGTACCGACAGCAGCAGTGCGTGCCTTCTTGATGGCGGTACGGGTGCTGGTGATGACGAGACGGTTACGAACGCGACGGCGCTCCGATGTACGAATGCGCTTGAGCGCGGATTTATGGTTAGCCATGCCTTATCCCTCTGGCGTTATACGCAAATTGCGCGTGCAATCGTAACAGGTACAGGCCAAAATGTCTATACCAGAAAGAAGGGCAGCAATATTCCAAAAAATATCACTACATCCTGTAGAAAATGGATGAACCATGCCCAGAGCATCCCGCGCGTTTCCACTGCCGCTTTCGCCAACAACCAGCCGAGGAAACCCGCCATCAACACTCCGATAACGCCGCCTGGTGTCCCGAAAAAATGTGGAATACCAAACACCAGCGCAGAAATAATATAAATCGTGGATGGGCGGAGAATTCCGTGTGTCCCTACAATGATGCCAAACCGTGCCATCGCTTCTTCGACAAACGCATTGGAAATCGCCAGTAGAATCGCCCAGGGGATAGCGCCTATCATCCGTGCATCCAGCGTCTTTCCCTGAATCAGACCGATATAAATGAAGATGCCAGTGCCGAGAGTCACCACCACCGCAAAAGTTAGCCCTACCCGACGCCAGCGATCTGTCGCTTTGATGCCGAGCAGAGAAACAGGAGATGCAGGAGCATTCATATCGCCGATGCGTGCAAAGCGCCGGAAGTTTTCAGGATTGACGCGGTAGATGACTAATAAATAAATGGCAGTGAAAATCAGCGCAATACCCTGAAATTTCAGGGCGGAATCAATTATGGACAGCGGATGCAGTTGAAGTGCTGTAAGATGTGGCACGATCTGCCCTGCAACAGGCAGCGACAATATGCCCAATAAGGCAAACACGACGGTAAAGATAGCAGGTAACTGCCGTGAGACGGTTGTACCAGATGCAGTAGTGTTCATGAGTTTACTCTCCTTGTTTATCTTTAGGCGGAAGGAATTTCGATTCGATGATGGCAATCGTTTCCGAAAGCCATTGGATATAGAGCTTTGCGGTCATTTCTCCGAGACGGCGTGTTGCATCCCACAGCAGCATATCGTTCACCAGTTCCGGCATGTCCGCGCTCGTTTGCTCGATTTGAGCAACGGTATCCGTGCGGTAGGTCTGGAGCAATTGCTGATAGAGAGATTGCTGTATTTTTAGCTGGGTAATGATGGTGTCTTTATCCAGTTGTCCCGCAAAGAAAAGCCGGACGAGAAGTGTTTTTTTGGTGGGTTCCAGCGTCGTGTCCGGTGTTGATAGCCAGTTTCGGAGATCAGCTTTGCCCGCCTCCGTGATGGTATACACACGGCGATCCGGGCGATGTTCCTGCGGGTGTAGTTCCGAAGTCAGCAGCTTTTCCTCTTCCAGTGTTTTCAACGTTGTATAAATCTGGCTGTATTTAGCGTGCCAGAAATGTGCAGTGGAGCCATCCATGAACTGCTTCAGTTCATAGCCATTCATGGCGCTGTAGTTCAATACTCCAAGCAAAACATATTTCAGCATTTATATAACCTGATTTATATATCAATATTTATATATCATAATTTGAATATCAGAAAAAGCAAGCACCAATTTTGTGCCGTTGTTTGGATGGTCAATGCGGGTTAGACTATCGGATAGGTAAATCGGGAATCACAAGCCAATGGTCGATAATACGCTTCCGCGCTTTACAGACGAGATCGAAGAAGAACGCCGTCCGCGCCGTTCCCAACCCCGGCAGCGCTTTATATTGGCGCTTGATCCCTGGCTGGTGATCATCGTTGCAGCGCTGATTTCGATTGGCCTGCTGATGGTCTGGAGTACCACATTCTTCTATCTTGCCAGCGATTCGACCTACTATTTTTTTCAGCAGGTTCGTTCACTTTTGATCGGCGGCGGATTAATGCTGTTCCTGAGCGCGATTGACTATCGCGTCTGGAAGCGGTTAGCGCTTCCTCTAATGGGCATCATTGTCATTCTGCTTGCTGCCGTGCTGGTCTTTGGTACGTTGCGCTATGGTGCGAAACGTTCCCTGATCAACGGTGCGATCCAGCCGAGTGAACCCACCAAACTTGTCGTTATCATTTATATGTCCGCGTGGCTCTCTTCCAAAAAGAGCAAAATTCGCAATATTTTCTATGGTCTGATTCCGTTCACGGTATTAGTAAGCCTCATTGGTGGCCTGATCATCCTTGAGCCAGATATTTCCACCGCTGCCCTGATCCTCGTCACACTCTCGATGATGTTCTTTCTGGCGGGCGCAGACCTGAAACAGATCGCCGTTGTAGGCGTGATGTTCATTGTGACCGGAGTCGTCGCCATTACCTACATCCCCTATGCACAGACACGTTTTCAAAGCTGGCTGGCCTTGATTCAAGACCCGGTAAACGCGCCTGCTTCCCACTCTCAAAACGTGATTATTGCGTTTCTCAACGGTGGCCTGACAGGGATGGGACTGGGTGGTGGCTATCAGAAATTCTATAACCTCTCCGTTCCACATACCGATAGTATTTTTGCAGTAGTAGGGGAGGAGTTGGGTTTAGTCGGCGCGGGCGCAGTGGTAGCCCTGTTCGTGGCGTTTATGCTACGCGGTTTCCGCATTGCCCGAAATGCGCCGGATAGCTTTGGAGCATTGCTGGCAGCAGGTGTCACAGTGGCAATCATCATCGAATCGCTATATAACATTGCGGTCATGGCAGCGGCAGTACCCTTTGCGGGTGTACCATTACCATTTATCAGTTTTGGCGGGTCGTCATTGATCACTGTTCTCGCCGGGTGTGGCTTGCTCCTCAGTGTTTCGCGTGGGACAGCACGACAGGCCGCGATGAACCGATGGGCGCGGAATACTGTCGGGCGAATCCTGAATATCAGCGGACGGGAAACATCGCGTGTCACACGCCGCTAAAGGATTTTATGACGCTGGCTTGTTTCGTTCAGCCAGCAATTGCGCCAGACTGATGCCATGTTTGCGGGCAATCTCCTGCGCATAACCGGATTTCAGTGGTTGACCGGGAATAATTTTGAAGGTTGGTAGCAAGCGATCATCAGTCGTATGTTCGACATCTGCCACAAGGCTGATCAAGCGGCAATCGCCAGCGATACGCGCCTCGATCTGTGGAATGCGATCCGCCAGATCGAGCAAGTGGGTCGCAAAAATCCCGCGTACCCCTATCGCTCGCAATGCCGCGATGATTTCCTCTGCCAGATTCAATGCCTCGCCTGGTGTCGTGCTGGAAAGCGATTCGTTCAAAAGAACAAGACTGCGATCAGTGACATGCAGGCAAATCTCGCGCAGCCGGGCAGTCTCTTCTGCCAACCTACCCTGCTGCGTCTCCACTGCCGGGAAATGCGTAAAAATGGCGTCTATTGGACTGAGTTTTGCCGCCCGCGCCGGGATAGGTAGCCCTGCCTGCGCGAGAACATGCGCGAGTCCTACTGTCCGCAGGTATGTTGTCTTGCCGCCACTGTTCGGCCCGGTCAGGATGCCAATGCGTGCTGATTCTCCGAAGTTAACATCATTCGGAACGCTTGACCCTTCGCGCGCAACAATGAGGATATTCATCAGGTCGGTGATTTCGGTGCGGCGTGCTTCGGCAACGATGATCTCCGGCTGACAAAAAGTAATGCCTTTGGCGGAAAGTCTCCTGACGAGTGCCGCAGCAGCGCTATAAAATGCAAGTTCAAATTCCAGCCCGACCAGCGGCGCAGCGCTAATCTTCACGAAACGCAGCAAGGCACGCGCCACAGGCTTTGTAGATTGCGCGATCACACGCTCCAAATCCTGATACAGTGGCGACAACGGGCGCTGATCTACATCCGCCGGGACTCGATGCAGCGGGGCAAGCGGGTTCTCATCTGCTGGGACAGGTGTATTGCCAATCAATCGTGACAAAAGAGATTTTGATTCAGCGAATGGTCGCTCATTGATACTCAGGAGTGTTACCGCAATTGGATGTAGCTGCACATCCAGATTGATCCCAACCGTCAAACTCATGATGTTTTGCAGCGGTTTCTGAAGTTTGGGCAACTCCTCACGGAGCGTTTGAAAATCCTTGTCTTCGATCAAGCCTCGCAAGGTTGTGAGTATCGCCTGCATCCCCTCCGAACGAAGCGACGCCTTATCTAACATTCCAAATAATGACTGAACCGCATTCAGATACATTTCCAGTTCGGAGAGCCGATCTGCGACTTCCAGCAGATCGCCACGCTGCCGCTTGCCCAGCAGGTTATGACCCATTTGCAGGTCTGCCAGCGTCGGCAATAAATTCGTAATCTGTTCCATGAGTTTCGGATTTTGCATGAAATCATCAAATACGGCCTGTCGCCAGCGAATAACGGCTGGATCGGTAATCAAAACGGAGAATATCTGACGGAAATAAGCAGCATAACGCGCATTCACCTCAAAGGCACTTATCAGAACATCCAGCCCCATGTCCGCTCCCCATGCAGGGGTATTGCCATGTATCGGGAATACATCTGGTGGGTACATCAGGCTTGCGGGAGGCTGGTTTAATTTTGAAGAATGAATCGCGTTATTCACAATATTTCCCAAGTATTCAAGCCGTAAATGTACCCAAATGTAAAACCATCCCCAAATGCAGAGCAGCGATCATTTGTGAAAACTGCCAACGGGATTTTGCGTTGCCCTGCTTGACACCAGTCATTACCTCTGTTATCTTTTTTGTTATGGACACACATATGGCGTTTTCTCTGGATAAAAAAGGCTTGAAAAAACCATCCGAACGCGGAAGGCTTTTTCGTGCGACTCGTCCAAAGAACGACTAGACGCCCTTCCGCAAGCTAAACGGAAGGGCGTTTTTATTTAAGAAACCCTTCCGCAGTGTGCGCGAAGGGTTTTTTGTTGTGCCGAATATCTGTTTAAACAAACATCCGCAGGAGTAGATGAAAATGAGTATGCAAGCTGAATGCCCGGAATGCGGCGCAACCATCGAACTGAATAACCCACTACGCGGCGAGATTATCCCCTGCCCGGATTGCGGCGTGGAACTCGAAGTGATCAGCACCGAACCATTGACGCTCGAACCTGCGCCGATGGAACAGGAAGACTGGGGCGAATAGGGATGACTGCGCGCGTTGCAATTCTCGCCTCACGTATCCGCGTCGAGGAAAAGCACCTGATCGAGTCGTTCAAGGCTCGTGGCATCGAACCCACTCTCGTCAGCGATGATGACCTGATTTTCAATATCGGCGGCGAACCGCTGCCCTATGACGTAATCCTGGAGCGTACCGTCAGCACCTCGCGCGGTCTGTATGCCCTGCGGATGCTGGAATCGCTCGGCAATGTGGTGATCAACCGCTGGCACACCGCCAACACCTGCGCCGATAAACTTCTGACGACTGTCGCATTGGAAGAGGCAGGCGTCGCCCAACCCAACGTGCGCGTTGCCTTCACACAGGAATCAGCGCTCAAGGCTATCGAGGAGATGGGCTATCCGGTTGTCCTCAAGCCAGTGATCGGTTCATGGGGACGGTTGCTCTCTCGCATCAATGACCGCGATGCCGCCGAAGCGATCCTTGAACACAAGGAAGTTCTTGGCAACTATCAGCACAGCATTTTCTATATCCAGGAATTTGTCCGCAAGCCGGAACGCGACATTCGCGCCTTTGTTGTAGGCGATGAGTGCATCTGTGCGATCTATCGCAACTCTGCGCACTGGATCACAAACACGGCGCGTGGTGGCAAGGCCGAAAATTGCCCGGTCACGCCGGAACTGAACGAGATTGCAGTACGTGCAGCGCAAGCAGTCGGCGGTGGCATCCTCGCGGTGGATATTCTGGAAGCGCCAGATCGCGGATTCCTCGTCAACGAGATCAATCACACAATGGAATTCCGCAACAGTATTGCGCCGACGGGCGTGGATATTCCGGGGCGCGTTGTGGATTATACGCTTAAAATGGCAAAAAGTCCTGATAAGACATATTATCGGAATCAATCGGCGATTTCAGCGAGAACAAACGCATGACAGAGCGGGCGCGTGTAAGCATCGTCGGCGCGTCCGGCTATGGCGGGGGCGAATTGCTCCGGTTGTTGCTTGGTCATCCGAATGTGACCGTACATCAGGTCACGAGCGAATCCAATGCCGGGAATTACGTTTATTCGATTCATCCGAATTTGCGTAAGGCAACCAATCTGCAATTCGTTTCCTCAAAGGTTCTGGAGCCAACTGACATTCTGTTTTTGGCGTTACCGCATGGCGAAGCGCAAAAGCGAATCGCGCAGTTCTCGGCGCTTGCCCCGGTGATTGTCGATCTCTCGGCGGATTTCCGGCTACGCGATCAAGCCGTTTATAAGCATTATTATGAAGAAGATCACGGCGCACCGGACTGGATCGAAAAGTTCACTTATGGCTTGCCGGAAGTTTCCCGCGAAAAGCTGAAGAATGCGAAGTATGCCAGCGGTGTTGGCTGTAACGCAACGGCAGCGACTCTGGCGCTCCTTCCGTTGGTGCGTGCCGATCTGCTGGATTTGAGTAAGCCGATCACAGTTGATCTGAAAGTTGGTTCGTCCGAATCTGGCGCGAGTGCTTCGGCATCCAGCCATCACCCGGAACGCGCAGGCGTAGTACGCACCTTCGCGGCAGTCGGGCATCGGCACGAAGCGGAAGTACGGCAGAGTCTGGGCATCGAAGCCTATCTGAGCATCACATCGGTAGAGATGATTCGCGGCGCAATGGCAACAGCGCAGGCATTCCTCAAGCTAGGGATCGAGGAAAAAGCGATTTGGAAGGCGTTCCGGGGTGCATATAACGCCGAACCGTTTGTACGGATCGTCCATGATAAGACCGGAATCCATCGCCACCCGGAGCCACGTTTGCTCGCCGGAACGAACTATGCTGATGTTGGCTGGGAGATGGAAGCGCGCACCGGGCGAATCGTATCCCTCTGCGCGATTGATAATCTCGGCAAGGGCGCGGCAGGAACGGCTGTACAATGTATGAATATCATGATGGGATTCGATGAAACTGCCGGATTGAGTTTCACCGGGTTACACCCCTAAACACAGGAGCAAATGATGTTCAACCGCCGAGTCAGATTACAGTTTTTGATCGTTTGCGCTTTGATGCTGGTTTCTGTTGCTCACACAACGGTATCTGCTCATACGCCGGAGTTGCCCGCGCCAATCATCATGTTGATGGGGAATTCGACAGACCCAACGCTGGATAAAGGCTATGACATCTGGCAGCTTTCCGAACTGGATAAGTCATTCAAGCAGCGCACGACATGGAACTATAACAATGATCCGGCGTTTGTCTCACCCGATGGCAAGTGGATAGCCTATCGTTCCATAGCTCAGGTCGGCGTTACTGCAATCAAGGAAAAGCGTTACCCGCACGGCATTGGTGAACAGACACCCTACACAGTCTGGCTCGTCAGCATGGATGACAAAATCAACAAGCGCGTTGGCGAACAACCAGCGGATGCAGTTTTAGCCGATGCAAATGGCAAGCCGGATTTCTTCATTACACGCTCTAATCCGGCATGGTCACCCGATAGCAGCAAGCTGGCATGGATCGAAAGTACCGTAAAGGGCAATCTGACAGTCAAGACGGAAACGCGACTCGTTAGTTATGATCTGGCCTCCGGCAAGCAGACTGTTTTATCGAAGAAGATAGCCCTGAGTCCTGGCTATGAAGGGATCGTATTTCCACGTTTGATCTGGGGTGATTTCTTCATCGCTGTGGATCAACGGTTCTTCGAGGGAAGCGGTGGCGGTGGTATCGAAAAGGCTCAAATTCATTTCTACTCGCCGGATAACGGTGCGTTGATTGCGTCTACGCCACAGTTGCAGGATATTGCGGAATTCACGTGGATACGCGCCCCTTTCATCAAGAATTCAACGCGCCAACTGCTGTTGATCATGTCCAGTTTCAAAGCCTATGATCCCCAAACCGGGCAGGAAGTAGCACTCAGTGGCTTGCCCGAACTCTATAGCGTAAACGCGCCAAAGGGCTACGTGTGGCGGCTCGATCCTGCGAAGCAAACATGGGTTGAGATTGCACCGGATGGGACTCGACGCCCGATAGACATGCTCAAGGGAATGACCAGTTTTCTGATGCAATCTATCAGTGTCTCCCCGGATGGCAGAGGGATCGTTTTTCTGAGAGAGTCAAAAGTCAGGATTTTGTACGACGGCGAAACCTTCGTACAGGCTCCTCCGGGGAGCGTACTTAGCGCTGCGTGGGGGCCAACGGAATGGCGTGAAAGTTCGGGACAATAAGTAAGCCAGGAAGTGGAACAATGGCAGAAAATCCGTACATGACCGCAAAGACTGTAGAGGAAATCCGGGCGATGGAAAAGGCGCTCTATGACGAGTGCTATGGAACGGATGGCAAAGAATACGACGGCGCGGACGAATATTATGAGTCGCAAATGGAGCTTTTTGAACAAGCGTTTGCCTGTCTGTTCCCCGACGACTACGACTATCACAAGCGTGGTCGTGAACAAACTGGAAAGAGTTGAGGAATTATGATCGTTGTGAAAATCGGCGGTGGCGCGGGGGTTGATCTGGATGCGGTATGTGCCGATCTCGCTGCGCTCTCGAAGGCAGGGCAGGGTGTGATTGTCGTACACGGCACGTCCGACGCGGCAAATACGCTGGCAGAGCGTCTCGGCGTCCCGGCACGCACTATTCAATCCCCTTCTGGCTATGTCAGCCGTTACACCGACCCGGCAACGCTGGAAGTGTATACGATGGCGGCAGTCGGGCAGGTGAACGTCTCTATCGTTGGGAAACTACAAGCGCTCGGCATCAACGCGCTTGGTTTGAGTGGCCTCGATGGGCGCACCATGACTGCACATCGTAAGGATGCGGTACGCGCCATCGATCCGGATACCGGACGCCAACGCATCGTGCGTGATGATTTCACCGGGAAGATTGAATCAATCAATGGTAATCTCTTGCGATTGCTCACAGAAAATGGCTATACGCCTGTGATTGCACCGCTGGCGATGGGCGCAGAATTTGAACGCCTGAATGTGGACGGAGATCGCGCGGCGGCAATGGTCGCGGGGGCAGTGAATGCGGATACCCTCGTGATTCTGACGAACGTCCCCGGCCTGATGTCAAATTTCCCGGATGAATCCAGTGTAATTCCACATATTCCTGCTGATGGCGTTGAGAAGGCGATTGAACTGGCAGGCGGGCGCATGAAGAAGAAGGTACTTGCAGCACAGGAAGCGCTTGCGTTGGGTGTGCGACAGGTTGTGTTGGCAGATTCGCGTAAGGTGAATCCAATCCAGACAGCAGTACAGGGCGTTGGAACGGTGATTGGTGAGAGCGTAAAGGTATAGGAATAAAGATGAATACCGAGCAAATCATAGCAAAGGAAGGCGCGCATACCAGCGGTGTCTACCCCAAGCGGCAACTGGCAGTTGTCCGGGGCGAAGGCGCGCATGTCTGGGATGCCGAAGGTCGGGAATATATTGACTGTGTTGGCGGGCAAGGCGCGGCAAACCTCGGACACGCACACCCGGCAGTCGTGAAAGCAATCACCGAACAGGCACAAACCCTGATTAGCTGCCCGGAAATTTTCTATAACGACAAGCGCGCAGAATTGCTTGAGTTGCTGACCTCGCTCGCACCAAAGGGCATGAATCGCGCCTTCTTCACCAACAGTGGTGCAGAATCCAACGAAGCAGCGATCAAGTTTGCACGGTTGGCAACAGGGCGTAGCGGATTTGTGGCAACCATGCGCGGCTTTCATGGGCGCACACTTGGCGCACTTGGCGCAACATGGGAAAAGACCTACCGTGAACCATTTCAGGGATTGACCACCGCGTTCAAGCACGTTCCATACAACAACCTGGAAGCAGCCGCCAACGCGATTGACGAAAATACTGCGGGATTTATCGTCGAAGTTGTGCAGGGTGAAGGCGGTGTCCATCCCGGTACAGCCGAATATCTGTGTGGCGTGCAGGCGCTTTGCCGTGAACGCGGTGCGATGTTCATTGTCGATGAAGTGCAGACAGGCTATGGACGCACTGGCAAGCTGTTTGCCAGCGAACACTACGGCCTTGATCCTGATTTACTCCCAACGGCGAAGAGTCTCGCTGGCGGGTTGCCATTCGGCGCGTGCCTGATCAATGACCGTCTCGGACAATTGCCACCTTCCACACACGGGACAACCTTTGGCGGTAATCCGGTCTGTGTCGCGGCGGCAATCGCGGCGCTCAAGGCATTAACGCAGGATGGTCTGGTTGAACGTTCTGCTGAACTTGGTGCGTGGATGCTCGAACGGCTGCGCTCCAGTCTGCCAGCATCGCAGGTACGCGAAGTACGTGGCCTCGGCCTGATCATCGGGATCGAATTGCGCGGCAAGGTTGCGCCCGTTTTGCGCGCTTTGCAGGAAAAGGGTGTCCTGGCACTCCCCGCAGGTGCAACAGTATTACGTCTGTTGCCACCGCTGGTCATCTCGAAGGATGATCTGGAGACCGTTGCGCAAACCATCGAATCTGTACTCAACGCACAACCGGAACTCGCGTAAATGACCACATACCTGTTGCGTCGCCATACGCCTGCCGATGTCGATTTAATCACCCGCCACCGTTGTTTGATGGTAGAGGAAATCGACACCTATGGCCCCGTTGAAGTCGCGGAGATGGCACGAAATTATCCGGGCTGGGTAGAGGCACACATCAGGGATGGGACATATCTCGGCTGGTTCTATGATACGCCGGAACAGGTAACCATTGCGGGGTTGGGACTGTGGCTGATCGATTGGCCTCCCCATCCACTGAATACGAGCGGTGTGCGCGGCTATCTCACCAATGTATATACCGATCCTGCCCATCGACGGCAGGGTCTGGCACGTCTGCTGGTGCAGGAAGCATTGAATTATTGTGAAGAACATCACATCCACACCATCACATTGCACGCCAGCAAGTTCGGGCGTTCACTCTATGAATCTCTCGGTTTTAAGGCCACCAACGAAATGCGCCTGAGCAGATAAAGAAAGGATTCAAAAAATGTCTTTAAAGGAATTTGCACTCATTGAATCGACGCTCCGCGAGGGGGAACAGTTCGCCGGAGCAAACTTCACGCAGGATCAGAAGATCGAAATTGCGCGGGCGCTGGATGAGTTTGGCGTGGAATTTCTGGAACTCTCGTCGCCGCTGGCTTCGCCCCAGAGTGAGGCCGATGTCCGCGCCATCGTAAAGACACCGCGCGAAACTGCCAGGATTCTGACACACATCCGCTGCAACCGTGAAGATGCGTTGCGCGCACTCGACACAGGCGTCGATGGTCTGGACGTAGTGATCGGGACTTCGCCGGAACTCCGCAAGTACAGTCATGGCAAGACGATCCGCGAAGTGATTGATACGGCAATCGACGTACTAACCTTTATCCGCGAACAGGCTCCAGATATTATCCTGCGCTTCAGTACAGAGGATTCATTCCGCAGCGCCGAAAGCGATCTTTTGCGCGTCTATCTGGCAATTGCCGAACGTGGCGTAGTAAACCGTTTTGGTACAGCGGATACCGTCGGGATCGCCACGCCGAATCAGGTCTTTAGCCTGGTGAGTACGCTCCGCCGCCTGACCACGCTGGATATTGAATTTCACGGGCATAATGATTCCGGCTGCGCGATTGCGAATGCCTATGCCGCACTTGAAGGTGGCGCAACCCACATCGACGTAACTGTATTGGGAATCGGTGAACGCAACGGCATTACACCGCTTGGCGGTTTGATGGCACGCCTGTATATGATTGAGCGTGATGTGATCATGACCAAGTATCGGCTGGATCGGCTGTATGCACTGGATCATATGGTTGCGGAGATGGTGGGCGTCACTGTGCCATTCAACAATTACATTACGGGCGCGACAGCTTTCACCCATAAAGCGGGGATTCATGCGAAGGCCGTTTTAGCGAATCCACAAAGTTATGAGAGCATTCGCCCGGAAGATTTTGGGCTTAAGCGCAATGTCCAGATTGGGCATCGTCTGACGGGGTGGAACGCAGTACGCAGCCGCGCGCGTGAGCTTGGTCTGGCGCTCACCGATGCACAGGTCAAGGATGCAACGGCTCATATCAAGGTGCTTGCAGACAAGCAACCGCTGGATGTTGATGAGGTCGATGCTGTTCTGCGCGGCTGGCCTGCGGCTATCCCGGAACGCGAAGAAGTCTAAATAATCAGCGCGGGTGTGTAACGAGCAACATCTGAATACGCGCCCGCAATTCATCAATATGATAAGGCTTGGCGAGAAAATCATTCGCGCCTGACTGTAAGCCTTTGATCCGATCTTCTACATCTTGCCCCAACGCACTCAACATAATAATCGGAAGCTGTGCGGGAGTATGACGCTCCCGTATTTTTTTGCATAGTTCATAGCCATTCATTTCCGGGAGCATAACATCGAGGACAATAAGATCGGCTTTATTTACTTCCAGCCATTCGAGCGCCTGGCGCGGGCCGCCGACTCCTTTAACAATATAGCCGGAGCGGGTCAATTGTCGCAACAAAATCTCTTGTAAGGTGAGATTGTCATCAATAATTAAGATGGAGTATTTTTGTACCTCGCCAGAAGACGAATTGCTTTGCATTATATAAACGTCTCGCCATGTAAGCTGAATGATCTTGCCAAGCATAACGCGGAAATGCGCCTGAGTCCAGCGCAATCAGTGGACTCAATTCCATGTGCCGAAACCAGGAGAAGGAAAATGAACGTAGAAATAGAGATGCTTGTCCGAAGACGTTCCACCGCTGTTGTTGCCGGAGATATGGAAACGCTGAAGCAGATTCTGAGCGAGAATTTTATCTATATCGACGCTTCGGGCAACCGCCTTGATCGGGTGTCCTATCTGGAAAACTATGTAGCATCGAATTCCATCAAATGGATTTCGCAGGAAGTGGAAGAAGTTTCTATTCGTGACTATGAAGATACTTCCATTGTGATGTGTCGTGTGCATGACAAATTCATTTTGGCGGGAAAGGAATTTGATACACGATTGAGAGCGACCTTCGTTTATGCCAAACAGAATGAAATCTGGCGCTGTGTATTCGGTCAGAGTACACGCATCGCGGTTTGAATTACTATGCCCACTAGCAAGATGGGACATCCGGGGGGGTTTACGCTTTTCAGCGCAAATGCTACACTTTACTATATAAATGTAATGGTAGCGCATGATCGATAACCCAATTAACTCCACCTCAGTCGATGAAGATCAGGAGAGCATGACAGTCGCCTCCAGCCTTTCGGGGGAAACTGTCCGCGAACTGCTCCGTAATCGCAATTTTGTCCCGCTCTGGGTGGGGCAGATGGTGAGCTATATTGGGGATCAATTCACGTTGATCGCGGCACTCGCGGTTGTCCAGAAACTGGCAGGCAAAGATTCCTATGCGCTATGGGTAGCGGCTATTGGCCTTGCCAATGCTGCACCGACCATCCTGCTGGGTTTGCTCGGTGGTGTTCTTGTAGATCGGCTGGATCGCAAACTGGTCATGGTTGTGACCGATCTCATGCGCGCTGCTGCTTTGTTCTCGCTTCTGTTTGTGGAAAATGATCCGGGTCGGTTGTGGTTATTCGTCCTTGCGCTCGGTGTAACAGGAGCAGCAGGGACATTATTCTATCCGGCGCGTGCCTCGGCGCTTCCGGCGATTGTGTCACGAACAACGCTGGCAACGGCAAATGCGCTGCTTGAGGCAGGCTTTGTGATTGCGCTGGTGCTGGGATCGCTGCTGTCTACTGCGCTGATTGCGGCGGTAGGAGCCAGTTTTGCGTTTGGTTTCAACGGGGTAGCCTACGCTTTTTCCGCCCTGATGATCATTATTATTCGTATCCCGAAACGCAAGGTTTACACTGATTCGGAAGTTACGATCCGACAGGTGTGGGAAGAATTACGCGATGGTCTCGGCTATATGTGGCGCACCCGTTCGATGCGCTATATTATGGGTTTGAGCATCATGGTTGGCTCGTCTATTGGGGCGGTGCTGATTCTGGCGCTTGAATATCTGAGTAAGGGCTTGAATCTGGGGGAAAGTGCGTTCGGCCCGGTTATCGCTATTCTCGGTGTCGGGATTGTTATTGGTGGCGTGTTGATCAAGCGTCTTTCGCGCTTCCTGCCGACGAACCGTCTTGTGGGAACTGCAATGGCGCTCAATGGCTTGGCTGTGTTAGGATTCGTTTTGCAACCAACCTATCTGGTTGTATGTATTTTTACCGCACTAATTGGTTTTAGCGTTGTGGTAGCGCGGGCGGTGTTGGGGACACTGGTACAGGCTATCCCACCAGAAGAGTATCGTGGGCGTGTACAAGGTGCTTTCAACCTGATCTTTTCTGCACCGCTGGCGCTTTCGGTGGGTCTGGCGGGCGTACTTTTGCAGGTTTTCAAAGGTAACGAGTGGGTAGTCTTCGCCGGGTTCGGCGTGGCGCTCATCCTGACGGCAGTCCTTGCGGTAGTGATGCTGCGCGGCATCGACGAAGCCGTCTATAGTGGTGACTCATAATGTTTACGCGGGGAATGATGCCCAAGATTCTCATCGTTGACGATGAACCGGAAATCGTAGATATGTTGCAAACCATCCTCGATATGCGCGGCTATGAAACTGTAGGTGCGTATAACGGCACGGATGGGTTACTGATGACGCGGGTGGATTCACCCGATTTGATCATTCTGGATATGATGCTGCCAGATATTGAGGGTGTGGAAGTCTGCCGCATTGTGCGCTCCGATCCTTCTACCGCCGATGTTCCGGTAGTGTTTCTCTCTGCACGCACGGCGCAAAGCGAGGTAGAACGTGGATTGGCGGCAGGGGCTAATGCGTATATGACGAAACCTGTGAACCTGCCGCGCCTCTTCGATGAATTGAAAAAGCTGATCCCCGCGACATAGCTTGCAGCGGGGATAAATCAACTACTCGTTATTTTTCTTCTTGTTCGCTGGTGCGTCTCCCCAACGCAGCCAGCTTTCGCCGCCAAGTTTGGTGAGCGATGCTGCCAGAAGCGCCTTGCCGCAATCGATCAGAATAAACGGTATGACGGTGTAGCTCAACAGATTCCAGCCACTCCAGCTTACGTTCTGACTGAGCGTCACCCCAAACGTCCCAAAGCAATAGACCACAATCACGCCGATGACGCCGACGAGGAAGCGCACGATGACTGGTTTGTTCTTGCCGAAGCCAGCAATGAATGCCATCGGGACGAATCCAATGAGATAGCCCGCCGTCGGGCCAAAGAGCGCCGTTGCCCCCAGACTGCGCGCATCAATCGGCATTCCCGTCGCAATTAAACCAATGTAGGTAAGCTGGGAGATTGCGCCCTCTATCGGGCCGAGCGCCAACCCTGCCAGCAGTACAGCCAGTGTTTGCGCCGTAATCGGCACAGGATTACCCGGCAATTCGATGCGGATTTTTGCCGCTATCGCTGTCAGGATAACAAAAAAGGTGATTCGTAAAACCCGAAGTTGCCACGTTGGACGCGCAGCAAACGAGGTTTTCAACGTACCAAGCATGAAAAATCCTTTCGGAATGGTGAAAAAGCTACCAAACGGCAGGATTTTAACGTGGAATCAGCGTAACGGAAAGATAACCGGGCGTTCTATACCGGGAAATATTTTCCGATGATTGGCGCGAGTCGATGGCGTACCTCTGGCGAGACCCGATCTTTTGCAACCGCAAACGCTCCTGCCAGTGCCTCGGAACAACCACAGGCGCGATTCAGATGTGCCAATCGTTCAATCGTTCCGGCAACCGCTTTTTGTGCAAGTTGCAAATTGGCGTTGAACGTCTCGAATACTGCCGCGGCGCTTACCGGGCCGGAATCGTGCCAGACATCATAATCTGTAACATGCGCCATCGCCGCATAACAAATCTCTGCCTCTCGTGCGAGGAACGCTTCCGGGCTGGCAGTCATCCCGATAATGGAAAATCCAAGTTGGCGAAAGGCGTTTGATTCGCCCTTTGTACTGAAGCGTGGTCCTTCGACGGTGATGAATGTGCCGCCACGATGTACCGTCCCGCCTACATCTGTTGTCGCTTGCGCGATAGCTTCGCTTGTCTCGGCGCAAAATGGATCGGCAACGCCGACATGCGCAACGATCCCATTGTCAAAGAAACTGCGTCCGCGATCCGCTTTCGTATTATCATAAATCTGATCAGGGATAACGATGTGACCGGGGGCATAATCCTCACGGAGCGAACCGCAGGCCGTCACGCTGATAATATGCGTGACGCCGAGCGATTTAAGCGCCCAGATATTCGCACGATAAGGTACTTCCGAAGGCGTCAGAATATGCCCGCGCCCATGCCGAGGCAAAAAGGCTACAATCTGACCGCGCAACGTTCCGGTAATAATCGCATCGCTTGGCGATCCGAACGGTGTATCGATCCGATGTTCGTTGATGTCCGTGAGTTCCGGCATATGGTACAACCCGGAGCCGCCGATTACTGCATATTTGATTGCGCCCATAGTTACTCCAATTGTAGTTTCAGGGCAACACGCCCGATCCCGATCACATCCCCGGACGAAATCACGGTGGGTTCTTCCAGAGGTTCGCCATTGAGCAACGTCCCATTGGCGCTGTTGCGATCTTCCAGCCACCACTGACCACCGCGCAAGACTACAAGTGCATGTTCCGCACTGGCAAATGAATCGTTCAGGACAATGGTATTGATCGGCGCACGCCCGATGCTGGTCAGCGGCATCAGTGGAAACTCTATTCCTAACTTGATTTCCGATCCGCCAGATTGGATGATAGTGAATTTACCGCGTCGCCGCTGGCGTGCCTCGACTTCGCTGGCAGTCATGCGATAATCGCGCCAGACCAGCAGGAACACCAACATTACAAACACCAGCAGCAACCCGCCGGAAAGGATGCGTAGACCGAATAGGATGGTTTCCGGCGTCATAACTCCCCTTGTTTCCGTTGAATGTGAATTATTGTGTAGGTTTACTATCCGGCGAATTCATAGCCTGGTCGGGTTGGTCGCCAAGCT
>CAYSOC010000093.1:0-26287 GCA_964432445.1 uncultured Anaerolineaceae bacterium | reverse complement strand
GTCGATAGCCCAATTCAGGATACGCTTCGCACAAGCCGATCAGTTTCTCGCGGGGGATGAACACAATCCGCGTGTCATATTGAGACGCCTGCACCGACGCCGAACGCAAGCCCTCATCCACCAGCGAAATTTCCCCGAACGATTGCCCGTGCCGCAATGTCGCAATCACATAGGGTTCACCGATTTTATGGTCGGCAACGAGCGAAGGATCAACCAGCACGCGCACCGCGCCGTTAGAGATCAGATACAGACCATCGCCGGGGGTTTGTTCCAGCATGATGTGTTCGCCCACTTCATAGGTGCGCTCCTGAGCGATAGCCGCCACCAGATTTAATTGTACATCGCTGAAATCCAGAAAAATCTCGGCGGTCTTAAGGGTCGCAAAAACGGACATTGTTGGTTCATCCTTCTGTTTATGGAGGTATATCAGACGCGGTTTCTATAACACTATACGCGCTGTGGGAAGTAAAATCTCAAACAAACTGGTCACAATTTCTAACCAGATTTTATCCTTTTTTGGGCGATTCCGAATGTGAAAGGTTGCTAATAGTTGCTATCTTTAGCGGGCTGGCTTATCGCGGAATCGACTTATAGCTATCCAAACCCCCTCCAAATTCAAAATCGACTGGATGTTGCTTGCAGCATTCAGCCTTGCCATCCCCGTCCTTGCCATGACATCACTTATGCAAGGAAGGTTGCCTGGAACACACGATGCGTATCTCCATTTGATGCGATTGATCAACGCTACGTTGAATCTGGAAGCAGGCAGTTTGATTCCGCGCTGGGGGCCGCAGCTTCATTTCGGGTTTGGCTACCCGCTGGGGAATTTCTATGCACCGGGATGGCACATCCTCGGCGGGATATTGGTTGGGTTGGGAATGCCTGCGGTTTGGGTCTGGCTGTTGTTTCAGTCTATTGGCATCGTGTTGTATCCTGTCGGTGGCTATCTGTTCGCTAGATTATTCACCAACCGCGCAGGGGCATTGGTTGGTGCGGCGGTTTGTTTATTCGCTCCGCTTCGGTTCTACGAGATTTTTGTGCAGGGCAATCTCTCGCAATTCATCGCAATGGGGTTGATTGCATGGGTGTTATGGGCATTCGGGCGATGTGCCTTTTCGCCCAATTTGGGACGGCTCGTTGTCGCGGCGTTGATGCTTGCCGCGCTCATCATGACCCATCACCCTACTGCTGCATTTATGATTCCCTTCCCCGGGCTGTATGCAGTTTTCGCGGCACTGGTTGCGCCTGAAACCGGGAAACGCCGTTGGCAGCTTGTCTCTGTTTTGATTGCCTATGGTTTAGGGTTACTCCTGTCTGCGACTTACTGGCTTCCGGCGCTGACCGAAGTGCAATATGTGAATGTGCAGGCGGCAGCGGAACAATTCCAGCTTCAGGATAACTTTGTGCTGTTGCGCGATTTATTCGGGACGCTCCAGCCACCGGATCGCGGTTCGCTGAATATGCCGTATACCCTTTCGATTGGGCAGTTGCAACTTGGGCTGGCAATCGTTGGGAGCGTGCTGGTTTTGGTGCTGCGTTCGCGTGCGTCGAGGTGGCAGCGTGTGCATGTTATTGGTGGGCTGGTTGTGGCACTGGTCGGTGCATATGCCATCACGTATCAATCACTTTGGCTGTGGCAAACCATCCCGAAAGCATCGCTTATTTTGTTTCCCTGGCGGTTGTTGGGGCTTGTGGCTGTCGCGTTGATTCCTGCCGCCGGGTTCATCCTCGAAGCTATACCCGCAAAATGGCGCAGCATCAGTGCATCCGTATTGATTGGCGCACTGTTTCTTTCGGTTGTCCCGGTGATAGCGCCGCTCTATCCAGATTGGCCTGACCTGGGAACTGTCACGCCAGCCACAGGAATCGAATACGAAATCGCGTCCGGCAATCTCGGCGGCGTTTCCAACAACGAATATTTACCGCGCTGGCCTACACAACGCCCGGACTTTCTCCCCTGTCCCGATTGCTATACAGATTGGAAGTGGCAGGTATTTGTAAATACTAAATCATTGCCAAATGGGGTAACGGTAAACAGCACTTCAACGACTCAACCCCGTAGTAGCGCATATAGCGTCGCTGCACCTGCCGCGTTTGATCTGGAATTGCATCAGATGTACTTTCCGGGTTGGAATGCCGCGCTTGATGGGCAACCCGTCGATCTGAAAATCACGCAACCATATGGGTTGATGGCAATCTCTATCCCATCAGGAACGCACAACCTGGAAGTCTGGTACGCTGGAACAACCACACAGCATTTCGCGGATACAATCAGCCTGATTGCCATTTTGGGCTGTATGGTTCTCTTGTTTTTACATTTTCGGAAACGAAGAACTGCAATCCCATCTATTTTGAATCCAGTATATAGCACGCCTGGAAAGATGGTTATCGTTGGCTCTATCGCCTCTGCAATCGTTCTGGCGGGATTCATTCAACCCAATTCCAGTCTGCTCAGAACGCAGGGAAATATAGCAGCCCCTATCGGGATGGAACACCGTACCAATACTGTTTTTGTTGATAAAAGTGGTAAGGGACTGCTGGAACTGATTGGATATTCTCTTACCCAAAATACGGTTCGTTACGGAGAGTGGCTGCACGTAACCCTGTATTGGCGGGCATTGCAACCTGTGACGGATTCATGGAGCGTGAAAGTTACCCTTGCCGATCCGGTAACACAGGCAGAATGGGCAGTCAGCGATCATGCCGCGCCGGGTGGCTATCCAACATCAAAATGGGTGGAGGATAAATATATTGTCGATCAAAATATCCTGCGGATTACTTCGGACGCGCCGCCTTATATTGGCGATTTGATTGTGCAGGTGCATTCACCACAAGGGGAAACGCTCACAACAGACAACACCAATCGTTTTCGGTTGATGACGATTCGCGTCTCCGAAAATGGTCAAAAAGATTTACCTGTCGGCGTTCAACCTGTCGATGTGAAGTTTGGCGATTGGCTGCGGCTGCGCGGGTTCAGCCTGAAAAAAGCAGAGCAATCATGGCAGTTGCGGCTGTTCTGGGAGGTGTTGCGCGCACCGGAACAGGATTATGTTTTGATGCTGCACATGATGAAAAATAATGAGGATATTGCTGCTGCCGATCAATCCCCGATCCCATCCTATCCAACGCAAGGCTGGCAGAAAGGCCAATTTCTGGAAAGCGCCGTAAACCTGAGCGTGCCGCCTGATGCAGATACTTTATTCTTTGGGCTATATGATCGGGCTGGTGTGCAGCGTTTGCCGATTACGATTTCACAAGGCAAACTGCAAACGGCGAATCAGGGGATTCTCCTGCCACTAGTACAGACGAACTAGGCGGGATGGTTGCGCCGTGCATCCTATCCGCTGTTATAATTCGCCGGATATTTTATTTAATTATTATTGGGGGCAGCGCGTGTCATTGCCGACTTTTATTCAACTGACACTTAATGGCTTGCTCATTGGCGGCATCTATGCCGCGATGACGCTGGGCTTTTCGATTATTTATGGCGTGATGCGCATCCTCAACCTCGCACATGGGGAATGGCTGCTCATTGGCGCATACGTTGCATGGACGCTGGCGACACCGCTCAAAGGCGCACAACTTGGCGTCAAAAATAATCAGGATGTCGTGATTTCCATGCTGGCGTTGATTGGGCTGGCAGTGTGGCTCTCACTTGGGTTTCTGCTTGGCTATACGATCCTGCGCCAGTTTATCAAAAAAACGACGATACGCTATCTTGCTGCCTATACTATCAGCGCGGTGGGAGTGGCGGCGCTCTGGCTGGCATGGAGCAGCACAGAGATGAAAGCCATTGACCCGATGCTCTCGATGTTCGTGGCGGCAATCATCGGGTTTGGCGGCGGTTTCCTGATTCAGAAAGTCATCTATAACCGCCTGATCGAGCAACCTTATCTGACGATGCTGCTTGTCACCTATGGAACGGGGCTTATTTTCTCCAATGCGCTCCTGATGGTTTATAGCGGCAATCCGCTGTCGATCCAGCTTTCCACCCAGTTGGGTACGCAAATTTTGCCGGGGATTACCCTCTCGCCCATTCGCCTGATCGTGTGCGTTGTATCTGGCATTATCATCATCGGGATGATTGTTTTCCTGCGCTATACCGATACCGGGCGCGCAATCCGGGCAGCAGCACAGAGCAAAATGGCGGCGCGTCTGGTCGGGATCAACATCAAGGAAACCTACGCGCTGACGTTCGCTATTGCGATTGCGGCAACGATGGCGATTGGGGCGCTCTTTTCCGGCTTTCTGACGCTGACGCCAAGCCTGAGCTACCCTTATACCCTGCGCGCCTTCACGATCACAGTGCTGGGTGGCCTGGGGCGCATCAATGGCGCGGTGGTTGGCGGCTTCCTGCTTGGGCTACTGGAAAGCTATGTCGGCGGTTATATCAACACGGGCTGGCAGATTGCAGCCTCCTTTATTTTGCTGGTGATTATGCTGCTGGTGCGCCCACAAGGGTTGCTCGGCGGGCTGCGATCTGCAACGGAGTCATGACATGACGCAACGCCCAAACCTGAATAACATTACGCCCGACGAAGATATTTTGAAGCAACTGCGCTGGATGGATTGGATTTCTCCCGGCGGCGGAGTGCTGATGGTTATCGTGATGCTCCTGCTGCCTTCGTTGATGGGGAGCAATTTCACGGGTGCGTTTCAGCTTGCCATGACGTTTACCTTTATGTGGGTGGCGCTGGCGAGTAGCTGGAACCTAATCGGCGGCTATACGGGCTATACTGATCTTGGTCATACCGTGTTTTTCGGGATCGGCGGCTATACGGCGGGGATATTGATGGCACACCTCGCAGATAAAGAGATTCTGCCGCCGATGCCATTTCCCATTGCCGTAGTTGTGGCGGCTGTGGTGAGCGCTCTGTTCGCGCTGATTATCGGTTATCCGACATTGCGATTGCGCGGCTCATACTTTGCGATTGCGATGCTGAGTATGTTCGTGGCAGTACGCCAAATCACACTGAATCTGAAAGAACTGACCAACGGCGGGGAAGGGATCACCTTTCGCGCGCCATTCCTCGATCCCAATGATGGATACGTCATGTTCCTGTTTATGGCGGCGGGCGTATTTTTCTTTTCGCTGTGGCTCTATCGTTCGCAATTTGGGAAAGTTTTGCGCGCGATCAAGGATGACGAGATGGGCGCGGATATGCGCGGTGTCGATACTACCCGCATCAAGCTGGTCATCTTTGCGACAGCCGCCGGGATAACCGGGGTTCTTGGTGCGATGCGTGCCTACCAAAATTCATACATCGAACCGAGCATTATTTTTCAGGATGGCGTCACCGCACAGATGATCATGATGTCGCTGCTTGGGGGGATTGGGCGTCCCTGGGGGCCGGTGTATGGGGCGGGTTTGCTCCGATTCGGGCAACTGGCAATCTGGGCAAATCTGCCGCCAGTGTTCCATCTGATCATCACAGGTGGACTGCTGATCGGGCTGGTGCTATTCCTTCCACGTGGCCTGCTTGGTGTGATTGATCGAGAAGGGCGGGGTTTGCGCTGGATAGTCGCCAGTTGGCTGACGCGACGCAGGCTGACGCGGGTCGGCACGAAAGAGCAGGCCACCGCATGAGCGTATTGTTACGCGGCGAAAAGGTACATAAACACTTCGGCGGTTTGAAAGCCGTGAATGATGTTTCCTTTGAGGTCAATCGCGGCGAAATCGTTGGATTGCTTGGGCCAAATGGCAGTGGCAAAACAACACTATTCAATTGCATTACGGGGGTGGACGCAGCAACCGAAGGCAAAATCATCTTTCGGGACAAGGAGATTACTCGCCTCAAACCCTATCAGGTAGCGCGGGCAGGGTTGGCGCGTACCTTTCAGGTATTGCGGATTTATGGCAACCTGACTGTCTACGAAAATATGCTGCTGGCGCGACAGTGGAAGGGTGTTCCGTTCTGGCGCTTGATGTTGCCTGAACCTGCTTCCGTGCGTGCGCAGGCCGATGAACTGATCGGGTTCCTGTTGCTGGATCGCGTCAAAAACAATCTCGCTAAAAATATCAGCCTGGGACAGCAACGGTTATTGGAAATCGGGATGGCGCTCATGCCGCAACCGGAAATGGTTTTGCTGGATGAGGCGACCAGCGGCGTTAACCCGGCGCTGATCGATGACATCATCAGCGCGATTCAACGGTTGAACCGCGAAAAAGGCGTGACGTTCTTTCTGGTCGAACATAACATGCACTTTGCCATGACGCTCTGCTCCCGGTTATACGTGCTGGATCACGGTCAGCTTCTGGCGCAGGGAACGCCACAGGAAATTCAGGATAACCCGACAGTGGTGGAAGCCTATTTCGGACAGGATACAGTATGAGCGAAGCGTTGTTGACCGGGCAAGGGATCGTCGCGGGCTATGGCAAACTGACTATCCTGCATGGTGTGGATTTTCATGTGGATAAAGGCGAGATTGTCTGCATGATCGGACCGAACGGCGCAGGCAAAAGCACCGTGTTCAAAACCGTATATGGCTTTTTGTCACCGCGCGAAGGCACTATCCAGCTAAATGGAAAAGATATTCATGGTTTGCCGCCGGAGCGCATCCTTGAACAGGGGATCACGTTCGTGCCACAGGGACGCAGCACCTTTCCACAAATGAGCGTGCGCGAAAATCTGCGGCTTGGCATGTTCACCGTCAAAGACAAGCGCCGGATTGACGAGGCAATGGATCGCGTCCTAACCATGTTTCCACGCCTGAAAGAACGCCTGAATCAATATGCCGGGACAATGAGCGGTGGCGAACAGCGTCAGCTTGAAATCGGGCGCGCGCTGATGCTTGACCCACAGGTGATTATGCTGGATGAACCCTCGGCGGGGCTGTCACCCGCGATCAGCAAGATGATATTCAGCACGCTTGCCCAGTTGAATAAAGAATACGGCGTGACGGTGTTCATGGTGGAGCAAAACGCGCGACAGGGGCTGGAAATCAGCCATCGCGGGTATGTGCTGGAACTCGGCCTAGTCAAATATGAGGGCAAGGGACAGGAATTGCTCACCGATGACAAAGTACGAAAACTGTATCTCGGTGGAGCATGACCCGTACCGATTCGCGTGATCGCTGGATCGTCCTGGCGATGGTCTTCATTTCCATGTTTATCGTGTTCGGTGTGCGTCTCTCGTACACCGTGTTTTATGCGGAATTTACGCGACAGGGCTGGTCGGGGAGCGTCTCCGCGAGTATTTTCAGCTTTAGTATGCTCACCTTTGCGATCACCTCTGTACCCTCTGGCCTGTTTCTGGATCGCTATGGTCCGCGTCTGACATTCGGCATCGGAGCGCTATTCCTGAGTGTTGGGCTATATTTGTGCAGCCTTGCGAATACCAGCAACGATATCGCGCTGGCCTATGGCCTGATTGCCGGGATCGGGATCACGATATTGGGACTTGCACCACAGGGCGGCGTGGTTTCACTGTGGTTCAGGGAAAATCGTGGCGTTGCCATTGGCGTCGCGTTCGCCGGGACGGGGATCGGGGCGTTGATCTTCACACCACTGGTAGATCGGTTGATTGTGTGGTTTGGCTGGCGTGGCGCTCATGCGGTACTGGCGCTGATTTGTGCCGTTGTACTTCTGCCCGTGATTCTAATCGGGCATAAAAAGCCACCCGTACCGCCACCGCATATCGAACCGGAAAGCGCCGCCAAAATCGGCAGGATCATTCGTCAACCGTCGTTCTGGTTGCTGATGCTGATGTCACTTGGGGCGCTCTGGCCTCTGCGCAGTTTGACCGTACATCAGGTTGCCTATTTTGAAACACTGGGGATCGAACGGTTGCACGCTTCGGCGTTCGTCGGGTTTGCAGGCTTATTGACCGCAATTGCCTATGTAATCTGGGGACGAATTTCGGATCGACTGGGGAGACGTGCCACCTATGCGCTGGGATCGCTGTGTCTGGCGGGTGCGGTGCTGGTGATGGATGTGATGGGGCGTTCTGGCAATCATAGCGATCTGATGCTCGTTCTCTATTCGATATGCTACGCGCTGGCAGAAGGGACACGCAGCAGCCAGCCTACCGCTATCGGTACAGATTTGTTCGGCAGTTCGCGCGCTGGCTTCACGACGGGCGCAATCGGTGCGATGTTTGGCCTCGGTGCAGCAATTGGACCGTGGCTGGTTGGTGTGCTGTTCGATCAAGGCAAAAGCTATGAGCCGGGGTTCATCACGATCATCATTGCGATCATCGCTTCTATGGTTGCTGGATTTGTGATCAACACAAAAGCAAAATCCAATTTGGGAAGCAAAGAAAGCCACCACGAAATGCAGCCTTTGACATGGGAAGGATAGGTGATTTTGTGCTGAAACGGCGCAATTTATCGAATCCTCTTGCCATTGCAAAGCCCTCCTATCCGGGGTACACTGATAGACCTGTTGTTCGTATTTTGGGAGCATGATCCAAATATGCCGCCATCCCCATCGCAAGAGGATCGCAATCAGGAAGGTCGCGCCAAAGCGCTGGAAAGTACGCTTGCCAGCATAACCAAACGTTTCGGCGAAGGGACGGTGATCCGGCTCGGTGATGCGGCACACATGCAGGTGGCCTCCATTCCGACAGGCTCACTGGCTGTCGATATTGCGCTTGGTGTGGGCGGATTACCCATCGGACGTATCACGGAAATTTATGGCCCGGAAAGTTCCGGTAAGACTACATTATGTTTGCATACCATTGCCGAAGCGCAACGACGCGGCGGCATTTGTGCCTTTATCGACATGGAACACGCGCTTGATCCGGTTTATGCCCAGAAGATCGGCGTCGATGTTAATAACCTCTATGTCGCGCAACCCGACACCGCAGAACAGGCGCTGGAAATCTGCGAAGTGCTGGTACGTTCCGGGGCATTGGATGTGATTGTTCTGGACTCGGTAGCTGCGCTTGTCCCGCGCAACGAAATCGAAGGCGAAATGGGCGATTCGCACGTCGGCGCGCAGGCGCGTCTGATGTCGCAGGCATTGCGTAAACTGAACGGCGCGATCAGCCAGTCCAAGTGCGTGATGATCTTCACCAACCAGCTTCGTGAAAAGATCGGCGTCATGTTCGGCAACCCGGAAACGACAACGGGTGGGCGCGCACTCAAATTCTATGCCAGTGTACGTATTGACATCCGGCGCATTCAGGGCATCAAAAGTGGTGAAAATGACATCGGCAACCGTACCCGCGTAAAGGTGGTCAAGAACAAGGTATCGCCGCCTTTCAAGGAAGCCGAATTCGACATCATGTATTCCGAAGGGATCAGCAAGGTTGGCGATATTCTCGACATCGGAACGCTGATGGAATTGATCGAAAAACGTGGTGCATTCTTCCGCTACAAGGATCAGTTGATCGGGCAGGGACGCGAAGCCGCTAAAGAATACCTGAAACAAAACCCGGCGATGGCCTTCGAGATCGAACAATCCATTCGTGCAGGCGCTGGACTCCCGACGCTGGAAGCTGTCGCAACCAGCACTGCTGCTGGCGATGCTAGTGCTGCGCCGGAAGCTATTGCCGCGCCCGAAGAAGCGCCGAAGAAACGTCGTTCCAAAAATAATCCTGCCCCTTCTCCAGAGGTTAATGCAGAGTGAGATACCAGACTACCATCAATGGCAAGCAGTACCAGATTGAAATCACTCAAAATGGGAGCGTGATTGTCAACGGCGAAGAACGCCAGATTGACTTCCATGCGCTGCAAGCCCCGCTTTATTCGATGATCATTGACAATGCCAGCTTCGAGGCATTGGTAGAAACCCGTGACGGGATACTTAATGTAGACCTCCTCGGCGATTCTTTTGAAGTCACTGTTGCCGACGAACGCGAACAGCGTCTGGCAGCGGCACGCGGCGAATTTCAATCCGAAACAGGTGAACTGCCGATTCGCTCCCCGATGCCCGGCCTGATCGTCGCTGTACCGATCACCGAAGGGCAGCAGGTCAACAAGGGCGACGCGCTCGTTGTTCTGGAATCCATGAAAATGGAAAACGAGTTGAAGGCTCCGCGCGGCGGGACTGTCCTCAAGGTGCATGTGCAAAAAGGAGATCGTGTCGAGCAAAACAAGGTGCTTCTCTTGCTCGGATAGGTCACGTGGGTGGTTTTTGTACGGTAATTTCCTTTTCCCACTATAATGGTCGGCAAGAGGAATTCAAAAATGCCGCGAAAAGCCGCCCTGAGACAGCACCGCCCCGAAAATTCCCCCTCTGAATCGGAACAATCCAGTCACGTTACGCGGCAACTCGCCGAAGAAACAGCCAGTCCCGACAAAAATCAAACTGAATCGCTCACGCCGAACCAGCAACATCTTATGGCATTGCAACAGCGGCATGGCAACAGCGTTGCCCGACGCCACGCGCAAACCGGGAATGTGCAACGTTTTATTTTTGGCGGCGGGCCAAGTCTTTACGAGGCGTTCACCCCGGAACAGATTCAGACAGCCATCGACAAAAAGAGTGGCGGCGATCTGATTTATATGACCAATTTTGAGGCTGCGACGCCCACACAGCGCGATCAAATTGCTGAAATTATTTTGGCACAACGTGAACAATTTGCGAGCTACAAGGTTGGCCTGGCGTTGCAATATCTCTGGAACAGCTATGGCACTGATCTGTTGACGATGGATGAGCCACGCGCAAAGCTCTTTGAGCGCTGCGCCCAAAGCGGGATGCACATCGCCAACATTAAAGTCATCAATCAGCAATTGAAGCCAATACTCATTGACGATGTGCGTGCGATTGCCAAAGAATACACGGATAGTAACGAAACCTATCTCTCCGCCCAGTTGACCAAACTTGGACATTTTAATCAGGCGGATGTGCAGGCAGGCAAGCGGCAGGAAATTGACGATGTTCGAGACATCGCCAAAAAAACCAAAGATGGTCAGAACATGCTGGATGAGATGAAAAAGATTCCCGTCGGCTACGAGGAATCGTGGGCAAACTATATCCGTCCCGCAGAAGCCATGATGTTCGACCCGACGCCCCTTCTCACAGAAGTGACCTTCGATCCCGAAAGTCGCCCGCGTTATGACAGCTATGGCGATGCCTATCCAGTACATCAGGCAACATGGGATAACGTCAATGCCTTGTATCAGATGGCTTATGCAACAACTGCCCAATCTGCCGGGCGTTCCCCTGCCGTATATCGCGCGTGGGTCGAAGGAAAACTGGACGGCATCATTGACTCACCGCCGGAACAGGCCAACCATGAGGCTACCGACCTGTTGATTACGACCTATTACGATCTGCTGCGGGCGCGAAGCAAAATTGATAGCGTGGACGCGCTGGATATGCTCCCGATTATCGAACAACTCCGCAGGGGAAAGAAGCGCGGTCCATCGTCACTGAATTGGGCAAGTCCGTTTCTTGCATCGGCTGCCAGCGGGTTAGTCGAAAAGAACAAGCTGGAAAATCTGGCTTCCAATATCGGGCTGGCAATTGCTGGAACAGCGGCATTTATGCTTGCAGAAGCCGCCACCGGAGGGCTGGCAACATTCGCCCTCGCCGGGGCAGGATTTGCCGCCAGCGGCTATCAGGCTTATGACAGCATCACCAAAGCAACCGCGTTCGGGCAACTTGCGGATAGCGCTGTCAACGAAGAGTCGCGCATCATTTCCGAAGGTCAAGCCAGCGATGCGATGATTAGTGCCGTGCTGGATAGCGTCGGGCTGGCGCTGGATGGTCTGGGCGCAATTGGAACGGCGAAACGCCTTACCAAAATGGCTGATATAAAATTCAGTGTGGATGCAGCCAAAACGATGGGATCACTGGATTTGAAGGTGCTGCGCGCTCTGTCTCCCGAATCCGCTGCCAGCGCTATCCGGCGGGGGGTCGATGAGCATGGGATTCAAAAGGCTACCGAACTGGCAGGCTTTTCAAGTCCGAGGGAATTGCTGCCTTTTGCCGAAAAAGACCCGGAACTGCTCGGCAGGTTACGCGCCTATACCGATACAGCAGATGCCGCAACCGATGGCACGAAGGCGCTCAAAATGGGCGCACAGGAAGGGCTGACAAAGATTGCCGCCGGACAATTGACCGATCCGCAACTGGTGGAACAGGTTCTTGCCAATGCCATTGATACGATGGGCGCATCGAAGGCCATTGCAAGCGCAGGCGGCTGGAACGCTTTCAAATCCATCCTGCCGGAGGGTTCAGAGGCAGGCAAGCGTCTGTTTGCGTGGCGCGACCAGATATATCAGGATTTGGAAGCGTATATCACCGTTGAACTCAAAGGCCAAATCGAGCATACCGGAACCTATAAGAACTTCAAGAACGACCTTGATATTTCGTTCAACGGCCCGGATGCAGCCTCCAACCGGGAAAGTGCGTTCCAGTTCCTCGCGCAGAGAACCGGCTTTGGGCGCGATCAGTTGAATAAAAATATGCTGGCCGACCTTTTCACGGATTCCAGTCGCTCCCATATTTATGATCAGCTTGATAATGCAGCGGATCGGCTGGCTGTCGCGCAGAGTTCCACAGCCAACGCCCGCAGCCTGCTCTATAACCGGATGTTGCTGGACGCCGAAAAAGAAGGCCCCGAAGCCGTCGCGCGCGTGAGCAAGAAGATGGACGAACTGGGAATCGAAAAGATTGCGGGCTATCGCATCCTTGACGACAAAGAGCGCAAGAATATGGCGATGATTGTGGACTCGCTGCACAAGGAATTCGAGGCTGCCACCGAACCCGCCAAACGCCGCGAACTTGCAGAAAAGATCGCCAACTATCAGGCGCAAATCAACGTTTCCGAAGGGGGCGGTTATGTGACGGGTGGCGGTGTTGACCGATGGGTGACCAGTCGCAAGGAATTTGAGAAGAAGCAGGATTGGTCTTCGCTGACTGAAACGCCGCGCGTGATAAACAAACTGGACGCAATAGGCAATCTCTATGATCAGTTTGCCAAACTCGAACACGCGATGATGGCGCTGGGCTATGCCAGAAAGCCGGACGAAGCGATTGCCGCGCTGCGCGATATTGGTAAATATGGCTTCCGTATGGCGGAAGGGCAAATCCCCTTTGCGAGTTCGCACCTTGATGAAGTCAGCGACATGATCAGGGAATTTGAAGCCATCAAGAACCTTGTCGATAAAGGCACGGTGGATGTCAAAATGTTTAAGGCTCACGCTACCAGCCTTTTTGAATGGCTGGACGCAGATTCATCGCGGATGCTGGTTGCGGCAGCAGACGAAGCCGGACTCTCTGGCGTAAAAGTTGATATGAGTCTGCTGATGGCAGCAATGAATCAACAACGTCGTGCGATGCAACTCAAGAGCGCAGCCAAAACAGGATTGTTCATCGCAGGCGGCTTGCTTGATGCAGAAGGCGCATATACAGGCTATCAAAGCGGGCAGGACGAGATAAGCGAAGAGGAAGAAGACAAGGACAAAACCAGAACATATTGAGGGTTTTTGTTCAATTGACTGGTCTTGCTGCGGCAATCCGGCGTCCGGCTTGTATAATAGTGGTCAATTTGCGTCGTTAACTCCCAATAACGGCGCTTTTTATGGTTTACAAGATAGGACGCGCCCACATGCAGGATTTTTTGTTTCGCGGCACGCTAGCCGAACTTGACCCCGATGTTGCAGACCTGATCAATCTGGAAGCCGAGCGCCAAATCCGGCGTCTGATTATGATTCCTTCCGAATCTTCCGTTCCCTACGCGGTGCGGGAAGCGCTGCTTTCTCCTTTCCATAATATTTACGCCGAAGGCTATCCACCCGAAGAAATGCGCACCATGTCCGAAGCGGACTTGCTCGATTTCGATACGCGCCTCGCGGACTTCCGGCGGCACAGCGACCCGCGCTATTACAAGGGTACAGAGTTTGCCAACCTGATCGAATCGCTGGCACGGCGGCGCGCGGCGGAATGCTTCGCTACTGCCAAATTTGCGCCCGAAAAGCTGTTTGTGAACGTACAACCGCTATCGGGTGCGCCCGCAAACAGTGCTGTCTATACCGCGTTGATCCAACCCGGCGACACCATCATGGGGCTGGATTTGATGCACGGTGGACACCTCTCGCACGGTAGCCCGGTGGCGCGTTCCGGCAAACAGTACAAAGCGATTCACTACAGCATCGATCCCGAATCGGATTTGATCGATTATGAGCAGGTGATGGAACTGGCGCGCGAACATCGCCCGAAGGTGATCATCGGCGGTTATACCTCCTATCCGCGCACACCGCACTGGGTGAACCTGCGCGCTGTCGCCGATGAAGTCGGCGCATACCTGCTGGCAGATGTGTCGCACGTTTCCGGCCTGATCATTGCGGGGGTATATCCATCGCCTGTCGGGATTGCGGATATTGTCACCTTCACGACGCACAAGACGCTGGAAGGGCCGCGTGCTGCCGTAATCATCACGCACAAGAGCGATCTGGCGAAAAAGCTGGATCGCGGTGTGTTCCCCGGCGAACAAGGTGGACCACACATGAACACCGTCGCAGGGCTGGCGACTGCATTCAAGCTGGCGCAGACGCCACAGTTTAAGGAATTGCAGGAGCAAACCGTCAAGAATGCAGTTCGTCTGGCGGAACAACTCAGCGTGCATGGGCTAAATGTCCGACATGGCGGTACGGATACACACCTGCTGCTGGTTGACCTGAAAACGGTCAAGGGTGAGGACGGGACGCCACTGGCAGGCGATATGGCGGCACGTCTGCTCGACCTGATCGGCATCACCTGCAACCGTAACACGCTTCCGGGTGATGTTTCTGCGGCACGTCCGACGGGCATTCGCCTCGGCACGCCCTGGATTACACAACGCGGTTTCCGCGAACCGGAGATTGATCGTCTTGCCGCCGTGATTGCGAATGTGATCAAGGCGTGCAAACCCTTTAGCTACGATGGCAAGGGCGGACGTGCAGACTGGCGTGCGAAGATCGATTTTGATGCCTATCTGGAAGCACTGAAAGAAATTTCTGCGCTCTGCGACGAGGCGGGCATTGATTACGAAGTCCCGGTCATGGGCGATGTGATGCCCGTTGCTGGACGCTGGCACTTGCAAACATGGGTCGGCAAGGATGACCCAACACAACCACAGGCATTCAGCATCAAGGGCGAAAAAGTTGTCGATTATCTGGATAATGTCCTGACGAGTGCCGTTCGCAAATTGCGAGTGGGTGATTCTCAGAAAACGCTCCTGCTGGCAACCAATGGTGAAATTATCTCGCCCGCTATCGTCAAGCGCGAAGAGGAAAATCACTATACGCTGCACGTAGCGCAACAAGCCGGGGTCATTGCCGAATGGCTGCGGGCGCTTTCCGATGGTTTTGTGATTTATGATCCGGTTGACCTCTATGGCAAGATTCCCGGCCCGGTAGTGGTGCAGCCCTCGCCAGATGCGGTATCGGATGCCATCACCAGTGAATTGCAGGCGATCCAGCCCGACGAATACCTCTATGATATGAACAAGCCGTACTTCATCGGCGTTCGCGGCGAAAAGTACGAAGGGCCATCCTGCACACCGCTGGAAACTTTCACATGGGAAGAGCCAACGGATGCGCCGATCAAGCGTACCATGTCATGGGATACCCATAAAGCATTGGGCGCGAAGATGGTTCCGTTCGCTGGCTATGACATGCCTGTCTGGTATAAATCCGTCAGCGACGAACATATGGCGGTACGTATGGGCGCGGGCATCTTCGATGTAACCCATATGGGCGTGTGGGAAATCAGCGGAAAGGGTGCGGAAGCCTTCCTCGATGTACTCACGACCAACAACGTTACCGCGCTTGAACCGGGCGATTCACACTACAGCTATCTGCTGGGGATCGACGGTATCCCGCTGGATGACATTTACGTCTATCGGTTGGCGCGTGACAAATTTATGGTAGTGGTCAACGCCAGCAACAACGACAAAGACTGGACGTGGACAAACGCTGTTCTGCACGGCAAGGTACAGATCGACCCGACCCGTCCCGGCGCAACCGCCATCAGCGACCCTTCATCGGTAACATTGCGCGATTTGCGCGATCCTGCCAATGGTGCTGAACAGCGCGTCGATGTAGCGTTGCAGGGGCCGAAGAGCCGCGATGTTCTCCTGAGTCTTTCCGGTTCGGATGCAGACAAGGCGAAAATCAAGGCGCTGCCCTGGAGCGGCGTCACGCAGGTGAATCTCGGTGGCTATGATCTGGTTGTTTCGCGCACAGGTTATACAGGCGAACGTACTGCCTTTGAACTGTTCGTACATCCCGATCAAGCCCCGAAATTGTTCAAGGAACTGGTGAATGCGGGCGCGACACCGTGCGGACTCGCCAGCCGCGACAGCCTGCGTATCGAAGCCGGGTTGCCATTGTATGGGCATGAACTCGGTGAGCATGACTTCACGCCGAGCGATGCCGGATTCGCCAGCTATGTCAAGCTGTGGAAGCCGTTCTTTATCGGCAAGAGCGCCTACTTGGAACGCGAGGCCAAACGCGACTCGATCATCACGCGCTTCCGTATGGATTCAAAGGGTGTGCGTCCACCGCAACCCGGCGACCCGGTGATGGATCGACGCGGGCGCGTGGTTGGCGTCGTGACTTCGTGCAGCATCGACAGCGAAGGCTACCAGCTTGGGCAGGTCTATATCAAGGAAGAACTCTCCGAGCCGGAAACGCCGATTCTGGTCTATGGCGGCGCTGCGAAGAGCAAGGCCAAGCCCGTGACCGAACTGCAACCAGGCGATAAGGCATTGATTCCTGATGCCGCAACCATCCTGACACGCTTCCCATCGAAGAAAAAATAAACAAAATTTTTGCGCTGCTCTCCGACTCATGCTAGTGTTGGAGAGTGGCGCACATAATTTTTATCAAAGCAGGAGTACCCCTATGACCTTCTGGCCGCAGGACTGGGCAAAGGTATTGCTCCCACAAGTTCCAATTTTCGAGAGCATCATTCGGGCAACAGTTGTCTATCTGCTGCTGTTCATTTTGTTGCGTGTGATCCTCAAACGTGAATCCGGCGGAACAAGCATTTCAGATGTGCTGTTGTTGGTGCTTATCGCTGATGCGGTTCAAAATGGCATTCAGGGCGAGGCAATTTCAATCTCCGATGCGTTGATTCTGGGCGGTACACTCATTTTCTGGGACTGGCTCATCAACTATCTGGGCTATCGCTATAAATGGTTCTATCGTCTCGTGCATCCGCGCCCGCTTTCTGTCGTCGTTGATGGGAAAGTCATCCGCAAAAATGCTCGCCATGAATTGCTCACTATAGATGACATCCTGCAAGAAATGCACTTGCAGGGCATTGAGCATCTCTCTGAGGTAGCCAAAGCTACTGTCCAGGCGAATGGTGAGATTAGTTTCATCCGCAAAAAATCAGAGGGCGATACAAACAATAATTCCAAACCTGCGGGCGTTGTCTGAACAACGTGAGTTCGGAATAGCTCTAGCGGCACGATGACAGCCCTCACCCTGAATCCCTCTCCCGCAGGAGAGGGACTTCCAAACCAGACAGGACTCCCCTTCGCCTGTGGGAGAAGGGGTTGGAGGATGAGGGCTTCTTATCTCGAATTCATGTTAAATAGGAACGGTGATTATGAAATCAATACACGAATATGATAATTGGCTGTCCACTGTGCAAAACCTGCATCAGGCCGCAAAGTTGCTTGGTGTCCTGCGTATTGTGCGTCTTCCGCACCAGCCGAACTATCTGGAGATGGGGCTGAAGGTCACGCCCGAAGGTGTCTCGACGGATGTGTTACCGGGCGGGGTCGAAGTGTTTCTGAATTTTGCCGATTCAACCTACTCGATTCGTCAGAATGGAAAATCGGACGCGACCCTTTCCCTGACTGGAAAAGAGATACGTTCCGTGCTGGGGGATTTGGTCAACGCGCTCCGCACCACCGAACTAGCCGAGGTGCTGCAAAATTCCGATGAATCCAATGCTGTTGAACAGTTCATCGCAGCGGCGACAAAAGCTGGACATGATCTCTCTAACCCGGAAAACAAACTGAGTGATACCCCATTGCAATTTGAGGCCGAGGTCGGACGTGTTTACGCCGATGCTCTCTATAGTGTATTCACCGGGATCGCCCGTTTCCGTGCGCGCCTGACGGGGAATATGACGCCGCTGGTGATTTGGCCTGGACACTTCGATCTTTCTGGTTTGTGGTTTGCGACAGAAGAGGCCGACGAAAACGCGCCACATCTCAATTTTGGATGGTCGCCCTATGGTGGCGGCATTGAGGAACCGTATCTGTATGCCTATGCCTATCCGATGCGAACGCAGGATGTCAGCCAGTTACCGAAACCAATTGCTCCTGCATACTGGCATACCGAAGGCTGGAAGGGAGTGGTCGTATTGCACCGGGAACTGGCGAACGGCGATGTTGCCACCGTCACAGAAAAACTTTGTTTAGAAATCTTTCCGCTACTGCGAAGCGTTTTGCCGAATGGTGAATAACGCGGGATAATTGCGCACTATATCAATGAAGGGCAGACATCATGACCGAAAAACCCGAATTTATCTATGATACGCATGGCGATTGGCAGGCAACCCGCATCGGCAATTATATTTTCGATGGGCGTGGTGACTGGGTAGCCTTTACCGAAGGACGCTCCATCTATACCCGCGATGGCGAGTGGGTGGGTGAACTCAGCAAAGACGGGCGTATCCTTCGCAAACGTGCCGGGGCAAAGAAGCCTCTCAACACGAATATCCCGCCGAAACCCGCCCTGACCAAACGCGATCTGCCGGGACGCGCGCCGCTGCCGCAGCAGTTCGGTGAAATATCCTACGATACGATTGATGTGCTGGATGAAGACCCGGACGTATTCAAGAAACTTTCGGATCGTCGCCCGGATATGGATTAGCGCCGAATGCCTGAATTTGATCCCAAAACGCCCGCTGCCAGCCATGTGACGCTTTCGTTGATCATGAACCCGGAACACGCCAACATACATGGCAACGTACATGGTGGCGTCGTGATGAAACTGGTGGATGAGGCTGGAGCGCTGGCAGCCATGCGTCACGCCCGCGCGCAGGTGGTGACAGTAGTCATGGATTCGATGACATTCCTCGAACCGATTTATGTAGGGAACGTCATCACGCTGGACGCCGAAGTAATCTGGTGCGGGCGCACTTCGATGGAAACGCGCGTCGCTGTCATCGCGGAAGACCCGATCACCGGAACGCGCACGCACACCAATACCGCCTATGTGGTCTATGTCGCGCTGGATGCTGCCCGCCGTCCGCAATCTGTCCCGCCGCTTAATCTGACTACACCGGAAGAAATCAAGCGCAATCTGGAAGCCAAACAACGCCAGCAATATCGCAAATTACAGCGCGACAAAGAAAAACTATGAGCGACCAACCCCTCAACGGGAACGATCCTGAACTGACAGGCGGCAATTCTGCGCTGCTGAAAATCCTGCAAATGACGCAGACCAAGCGCGAAATCTCCGGCCTTTCGGAAGATTTCGGTCTGGCCGAGGTATTGCCGTTTCCGTTTTTTGCGCTCGTCGGGCAGAAGGAAATGCGGCTGGCGCTGCTGCTTTCGGTAATTAACCCGGCGGTTGGTGGTGTCCTGTTGATCGGGACACGCGGCATCGGCAAGACTACCGCCGTGCGTAGCCTTTCCGGGATTTTGCCGGATATTGAAGTGAGCGCGTGTATCAGCGGCGAGGGCTGCTTGCCAGAAGATGCGCCGGATAACCTCTGCCCAAACTGTCTCGAAAAATGGAAACGCCAGGAATCGCTCACTCGTACCGATTCAGTCAAATTGATCGAGTTGCCATTGAATGCGCGGATTGAGGATGTGGTCGGTGGGGTGAATGAGCGTGTTGCCATCCAGCAGAGTCGCGTCAAACTGGAACGCGGTATTCTGGCACGCGCCGATCAAAACCTCCTCTATATTGACGAAGTAAACCTGCTGGAAAACCAGATCGCCGATGCGATTCTGGACGCTTCCGCAGCGGGGCAATATACGGTGCGGCGTGGCCCAATGGTCGGAACGTATCGTTCGCGCTTTGTATTGATCGGTTCGATGAACCCGGAAGAAGGCGCATTGCGTCCGCAGATTATGGATCGCTTTGGTTTGCGCGTAATGGTGCGCGGCCTGACAACACGGGAAGATCGTCTGGAGGTCTATAATCGTGTACGTGGCTATCGGAGCAATCCGCGTGCCTTCATCCGCGAATGGCTGGAACTGACGCTTGCTGCGCGCGAAGAAGTCAGTCTGGCGCGGGCATTGCTGCTACAGGTTGAGCTTTCGGCGGATGCGCTCGATCTCGGTCTGAAACTGATTGAACGATTGGATGTGGATTCGCACCGCGCCGAATATGCGATGTTCGAGGCTGCACGCGCGCACGCCGCCGCCGATGGACGCACCGATGCCACCGTCAACGATGTGAAAGCCGTCGCAGCGATGGCGCTGCGACAGCGGCGCAGCCAGTTCATGGTGGATTACATCGAGCAGCAGAGTACGGAAGATCAGCATATCAACGAGGTAATGAATGAGTCAACCGCCAAAGGCAAGCGCAAGCGTTCGCGGTCTGCCCCTGATCCTGCTGCTCAGTAGCTGGATTGGGACATATCTTCCGCTGACATGGTGGCGTGGCGGTGCGGCATTTTCATCGAACCTGCATGATCTGGCGGAATGGATCGGGCTGATCCCGCGCGTGCGTTATGGCGAACAACCGATGCTTGTTCCCGGCTTGCTGCGTGTGATCCCGGCGCTAATCGCAATAGCACTGAGTGTACAATCCGCGAAAATCAATTCGCGCCCGTTGCGTTGGCTGGTGCGGATTCTGGCAATTTTGATCTGCGTTGGATTGCTCCCGCCCTTTGAGTTTTATCGCGGCAATCTCGGTGACGTGAACTATCGGCAGCAGGCAATCATCGCGGTACTTGGTGCGATTGGCGTGCTGATCATGGCGTGGCGTCCGATGCAGTTGGTGGCGATTCTGTGCAGCCTCGGCGCAATCCTGTGTAGTATAATCGGGTTCGTCATGAGCCGAAATGAACTCACTGCCCTGAAAACCGATGTGAATATCGGCGTTGGGCTGGTTGTCATCATCGGAACATGCGCCCTATTTATCATTACCCAGGTCATCCCGAAACAACAAACATGAGCGAACAAGACCTCTATCAAGTTGCCCGCGTAGCTGCATCTCCCGAACAACTGCAAGGAAATATGTTTATCCTGACGCCCGACGGCGCACCTGTTACGCTGCATTGGGATGATCTCGACGTTGAAAAACTCCCGCGTTATGTCCATATCCGCATTATGGCGGCGCGGGATGATAATGAGGAAAAGTGGATTGAGGCGTTCTGGCCTACGACGGGCGAACCGCTACGTGCATTTGATATTCGCTATGCTCGGCAGTTTCAGCTATTCGCAATCACGGTTGAACGTAAAGATGCGGAGCGTATCGCGCAGGAAGGGCTGAGTTTGCGGCTGGATGATGGAAATGTGCCGCTTCATCTATTATGTTCGCCTCAAAATATGGATGACATCAGGACACTCGATATGTCTCCCAGTGTGTTTAAACCTCATATAGTGAATGCTGGCGAAAATTCATCATTAGATGAGTTTTATGATCGTTTGGGTTCGGATGCAAGTGTTCAACCCAATGATTGGACAGATGGCATAATATTGAATGGTATGTTTGACCTTGTAAATAACAATGTCCTGGATCGAGAAACTATAGCGCATATTTTCCAGCGACGTTCCCGGCTTTCTTCTTTTGCTTCCTTATATGGTAGATCAAACAGAGATCAGATATTGCTGTATACAATGTTGGCGCAATATATTCCAGAAGCTGATCTTTTATCTTGGGGCAAACAAATTCTATCAGAATTTGACTTTGTTACATTTGCACCACAGTCTGCCTATCTGCACGCCTATCCTCTCGCCATTCTTGCGCGCAAGTTGAACAAGCCGGAACTCGCAGAACGCGCCCTGAACATCCTACACGAAGTGAGTAAACAAAAACTCGGCACGTGGAGCCGCGATGTTGGCCTGTATATGCTTGGTCTTGTGCGGACTTTGCTGGAACTCCCGACAGTTGATGAAGAACTCCGCGCCGAAGTTGAACGTCTATGTGCGTGGGTAGTGCAATATCAATCCAAGCCGGGGCTGTGGGCTACCTATGTCGATGACCTGAAAACGCCGCCGGATACGATGGGTACAGCCGCGATTGCGACGGCATTGGCACTGGCCTATACCAAAAAGCTAACCCCAACACGCTATGCTGTGGAAGTGAACAGTGCCGTACAGGTATTAAAGCAGTTCCTCACGCCGGATGGCTTCCTGACCGGAGCCGCACCGCTCTATGAAGATGAGGCATTACAGCGTAGCGATTACCGCGTGATTTCACAGGTGGGCATGGGGTTCTTGGCGCAACTTCTGGCAACCTCGAAAATCTTCCGCGCCTAATCAGAATATTTTTGATAGCTGTTTAGCACGCCGTCAACCATCGCGTGCACGCTGTAATTTGTTCGTGTCGCGTTCAGAGTAGCCTGTCCCATCGTTTGACGGCGTTGCTCGTTCTGCAAAATCATATCTATGGTATTGGATAGTTCGGCTGACTCAACCGTGATTGCACCGCCGCGCGCTTCCAGTTCCGGCACTACGCCAACTTTGAAACCAATGGTCGGAATGCCGCACGCTGCCGCTTCCACATTCACCAATCCAAAACCCTCATGATGCGAAGTCAGGATGTGTATATCTGCTACGTGGAAATGTGCTGTCAGTTCGCCATGATCGACTTTGCCCGCGAAAATGACACGATCCGAGATGCCCAGTTCGCGTGCCAAAGTTTCCAGTTGCGGTTGCAGGAATCCCTCGCCAGCAATTTCCAGTTGCGCGTTCGGCGTTTTTAGGGCAGCAAACGCACGCAGTAACAGTGCATGGTTTTTCACCGGGATAAGCGACCCGGCAGCGATCAAACGCGGCGAGTGTGGGGGCACTACCGCCGGATGAAACAGTTCGGTGTCCACCCCAAATGGAACAGTTTCGATCCTGGCAGTTGGGGCGAGTTTTCGCACAAACTCTGCTTGTATTTTTGAAGGGGCAATCACACAATCCACACGGAGCGCCCGGTGTACCAGCCAGCGTTGAAAGCGTCCCCCCTGTAGCCCATAATCGATTTCAGGAAGGTAAACGAGTTCACCGCCTGTAACCGTCACGAACGAAGGGGTGTGCAACCGTGCGCCAAGCTCGCGCGCCAGAAAACCCGTTTCGTCTGCCCAGATTGCGTGAATTACATCAAAGTTTGAGCGTTGATGTTCCGCCCGAATTGCTTGTGCGGTTTGCATCCACAGGCGAAAGCGTTTAACCCCGCTGATGCTGTGGTGTCCACCAATAGCGTGAACCGTCGCTCCGAAAAATTTGTAGGTGGCGGGGTAGGGTGGATAGCGCAACGCGAATACGTGAACTTCGTGCTGCTCCGCTAACCCTTTCACCAGATCATAGAGAAAGGGAATACACCAATCCTGTTCATCTTTGCTGAATCCCGGTGTGAGCAGCGCGATTTTCATTTGGCTTGTCGATTCCATAGCAAGAGCAAAACCAACCCTGCTGATTCCGTAATCACGACTGCCCACGCCGCGCCGACTATGCCATGCTGCGCGATCAGCAATGCGCTCAAACCTGTCTGACCGATCAGGATCAGCAATGCAATCACGTTTGCGCGGTTGACCTTGCCGACGCTGAACAAATCGAGCGCGGTCAGGTTGCGCAGGATGATCGGTAGCAATGCCCACGCCAGCACACTCAAAATCGGGGCAGCTGCGCGGAAGCGTTCGTCATAGGCAACGCGCAACAGGAGCGGCGCGGCAATACTCAGCGGGAGCGCGATCCCGATACAAATCACAGTCAGACGCAGGAAGGAACGGCGGAACAAGCGCACCCGTTCCGCCGGACGTGCCGCCAGTGAGGATAATGCCGGATAGAGCGCCCCGAAGAACGCATTCGGTACAATCTTTCCCGATTCCAGAAAGCGCGATGCAGCACTATATAACCCAACGCCCGCGTCTCCGACCATGCGCTCCAGAACGAAAATATTAGCGCGTACTCCTAGTGCCGCAATCAACGCGGAAAATGTAAATGGCGTCACGCGCACCAGCAGTTCACGGCGGGTCGGGCGTGCCTCTCCTGCATAAGGATGATACAAGCCGGAAGAGCGCCACCAGAGAAAGGCTATGAGTAGCTGAAACACATTAACGGTTACCAGCGCCCCGAATACCCCGACAATACCTAAACCCTGCTGTATCGCCAGCGCCATCCCGCCAAGTTCAATCAGCGAGCCGCCGACATTCAAAAACAGGGTTGGTGTCATCCGGCTATGGGCGCGAAACAACGCGGTATATAGCCCATACCAGGGATCAAGCACGGAAAGGAACGCCGCCAGCGGAATCCCGACAGTATAAACCGGCGCGAGATTGGAGAGCGCAACCAGCAGCCACGCACCGCCGAGAATGCAAATACTCAGCAGCGGGAAAGTGCGTGTTACGGTGTAGAGCAGACCCGGTGTGCAGGACGGATCGCGCGCGGCTTCGCGCGTTACGAGGGCGTTCAGGCCAAAATCGCCCAGCGTAGTCAACGGTGCAATCCACGCAATGATAAATGCCTGTTGTCCGAGTCCTTCCGTCCCCAGTCCACGCCCGATGACGATGGACATACAAAAAGCTATCGCCCCCCCAAGCATATTGTTGAGGAGGAGAATCAGCGTATTTTTACGAAGTTGACTCAATCGGTTTTGCGTTAAACGGCGTCGGGTGCGGCTGGCATCGTGGCGGTGGATCGCGGCGATTCAACTACCGCCATCGGTAAGGTGAAATGGAAAGTTGTTCCTTCGCCCACTTCGCTCTCTACGCCCATTGTGCCGCCGTGTGCTTCGACAATCTTCCGGGCGATGACCAACCCCAGCCCCGTCCCCTGGGTATAACCTGCGGTATCTGCGACGCGATAGAACTTCTCAAACATATGGGCAAGGTTTTCTTTGGAGATGCCTACCCCGGTATCGCGCACAGCGATGCGGACAAAACGCGGCGCTTTCTCGGCAAATTCTGAAATTTCGGGGTCGGCTGGTTCCAATACGACGGTAGCGAAAATTTGTCCCTGCTCTCGATTGTACTTGATAGCATTCGTCAGGAGATTGAGCAATACCTGTTTGGTCTTGCCGCGATCTCCTTCCAGAAGGGTCTCGGCGTCACCGCTCACCGAAATAGTCACGCTGCGTTCTGTCGCCTGCGGGCGCACAATCTCTACCGATTCATTGATGAGATCGATGATCTTGAAACGTGCGCTTTCGATTTTGGCACGTCCCGATTCCAGCCTTGCCAGATCGAGGAAATCTGTCGTCAGCCGCGACAGGCGGTCTGTCTCTTCCTGCATCGTCACAACAATTTCATTGCGCCGCTTTTCCGGCAAATCCGGGCGGAGCAGGAGCGTCGTGCTTGCCTTCAGCGCGGCCAGCGGCGTCCGTAATTCGTGTACAATCTCTGAAATGAAGTCGTTTTGTTGAAAGAGGCGCGCATTCACAATCGCAATAGCCGCCTGCGCCGCAAGCGCACGCAGTGCGTCCACATCATCTTCCGTCCAGATTGCGTCTCCACGCTTGTTTATGGCTTCCACAACCCCTATCACCTTTCCTTTGGCGCTCATCGGTACACCCAGCAGGTTGCGTGTGCTGTGCTTGACCGTGTTATCTACCACGCGATACAGGCGCGGGTCGCTTTGGGCGTCCTCGACCAATACCGGCTCGTTATGAGCGACAATCCAGCCTGCAATGCTGTTATCCTTCGGGACGACAAAGGCTTCCATTGCTCCTGGAGTGAGTCGGGAGGCTGCCTCGAAACGCAGTTCGCCTGAACTTTCATCGACCAGCAGGATCGACGCTTCTTCCGTATCGGTGAGTTCGGTAGCAGCGCCAATGATGATATTGAGCAGCGTGCGTAAATCCAGCGTGGAGTTCAGCTTCTGGCTTATTTCGTTGAGTCGTTCATAGCGTGCCAGCAGTTGCAGATAGCTATGGATGGCCGCTTCGCCGGAGAGAATCGGCATTTTTTGCTGGTTCGACATATCCTGACCTCTGTTTCTATCTGCGTACTACCCTAGCGCTCTTGCGATTTTTGGCAGGACTTCAGCCACATCGTCGTGGAAAATGATTGTAGCGCGATCATCAAGGGGAGTGCTTTCTTTATTAATCATAATCAAATGTGCGCCATGTCGCACAGCGTCTTTAGGCCAATCGCACACAGGCGCGACCACCAGAGACGACCCGGCAACAATCATCACCCTGCATTGGCGCACGGCTTCCCGTGCTTTCTGTACGGCCTCATGCGGGAGTGCTTCCCCAAAAAGGATAACATTTGGTTTGAGGATAC
>CAYSOC010000092.1:0-26534 GCA_964432445.1 uncultured Anaerolineaceae bacterium | reverse complement strand
CGTCGGCGGGTCGATCTTCACCTGTGAAGCGTAATAGATTTTAAGCTGGCGACCTGTCGCGGCGGTTGGCGCATGACGCAACACTGCATCGCGCACAATCTGGTTAAACTTGCTGGTCGGGATGCGCGTCAGCCGTTCTTCCTGTACCTGTACTGCCGTTTCCATAACGCTGTGAATACGCTGCCCGGTTTTCGCGCTGACGAACAGGATCGGCGCGTAGCCGATGAAGTCGAAGCGGCGTTCCACCGTTTTACGGAACTCATTCATGGTGCTGTTGTCTTTTTCGAGCGCGTCCCACTTGTTGACGATAATCACCACGCTGCGGTACGAATCCTTGATCATCCCGGCAATGTGTGTATCCTGCGCCGTGACGCCATCGACGGCATCAATCACTAGCAGCGCGACATCGGCACGTTCCAGCGCTTTATAGGAACGGAGTACGCTGAATTGCTCGATGCCGGGTTGTACCGAGCCGCGCTTGCGGATGCCTGCCGTATCGATCAGCGTGATTGGCATCCCCTCCCACGTCAGTTTGGTATCAATCGCATCGCGCGTTGTACCCGCAATCGGGCTGACGATAGCGCGTTCTTCGCCAATCAGACGGTTGAGCAGACTGGATTTACCCACGTTCGGACGCCCAACGATAGCGATTTTCAGGCTCTCGTCCTCTTCTTCGAGGTCTTCTGGTGGTGCATTCTTGAGCGCCTGCACCACCGCGTCGAGCAAATCGCCTGTGCCTGTACCATGCAACGCACTGATCGGGAATACGTCCTCGCCAAGTCCGAGCGCATAAAACTCAATGGCGTCGAACATACGCGCCTGATTATCGGCTTTGTTCGCGCAAATGACGACAGGTTTGGAAGTGCGTCGCAGGATTTCCGCGACTTCTTCATCGGCGGCGGTGATCCCCGAAACGGAATCGACAACCATCACAATGACATCCGCTTCTTCAATCGCGGCGATGGCCTGCGCGCGAATCTGCGGCACAAACTCGATGCTGCCTTCGGAGAGCGCGTTGGTATCGCGGCTGTCTTTGGGCTGATAAACTTCGATACCGCCAGTATCGCAAACGGTGAACGCGATGCCGTTCCAATCGGAATCGCCAAAGGTGCGATCCCGTGTCGTGCCGGGGATTTCGCTCGTGACGGCCTTGCGCTCCCCGACCAGACGATTAAAGAGTGTGGATTTGCCGGTATTGGGCCGCCCCACCAGCGCCACAATCGGTTTTTTCATGGTTTCTTCTGCACTTCTGTGAAATGATCCGATGAATTATATCATAAAGAACTTCTCTCCTGATTTCTCTCCTCTGCCAGCAGGAGGGCGATTGCATGAAAATTTCGTAAAGATTGACCCCTATCCCCCACCCTTTCCCCGCTGACAGGGAAAGGGAGCCAACGCGCGTCCGCCTGGAAGTCCCTCCTCGCCAGCGGAGAGGGATTTAGGGAGGGGTTCATTTGTAATTCAGATGGTTGCCATATACTCGATTCTGCTTTGATGGGTTTGCCCTGCCAGCAGGAAGGCGATTGCATGAAATTGATTTTGACTAATCTGGATTACTCTCAGCGCTGCTCGACATAGCTGCATTTACGCCGTTTGGCGCAGGAATTGATCGATCACATCGAATGAAAGATGCCGACCAATCACTTCTGAGTAAAATGCTTGTTCAATCACCAGATCGGGACGGATCAGGAAATCAGCGGGCAAGCGGAAGAAGTTGGAGCCTTCTTCACGGATCAGTTCAAACCCGTGTTGTTTGGCCTCTGCAACGCGCGCCTGCTGGAACGGATCGGACATCCCCGCCATGACCTTCGCTTCAGATGTTTCCACCTGATAGAGATCATAAAGACGCGCTTCGGGATCGGAAATAATTGGAAACGGCGCATCCTGTTTCCCGACATATTGCAGGATGCTCTCGCGTGGCGACTCAAACACAGCAACAATCTCCAATCCCCGCGCATGATAATCAGGGTATTTCTGGATCAACGTGTGGACTTGCAGATTGCATAGCGCACACGCCCCATTCCGGTAAAATGATAACAAGACAGGGTGATTCATCGTGGAATTGAGCGTAACAGGGCGACCAAACACATCTTCGGCCTGAAACGCAGGCGCGACCATTCCAGTAGCGAGTTTCATGGGAATCTCCTGAAAATACGAGGTAAAATTAAAGTCAGGTTGACTGACTAATATTGTAAGGTTGACTGACTAATTTGTCAAGGAACGAAACATGACAGACTTCCAAAGTAGCATTGACCCGGCAAGGATCGAAGCCTTGCGCCATCACAATATTGGTCGGCTATTTCTACGCGCTCACCGCGCCTATAGCACGCGCGCCATTGAATTGCTTCGAGAATATGGTCACGATGGCTTGACGCTTGCCCATACCAACCTGCTCTCCAATCTGGATACGGCGGGGACGCGCATCACAAAGCTGGCAGAACTTGCAGGCATGACGAAGCAATCAACCAGCCAGCTTGTGGTCGATCTGGAACAACGCGGCTATGTAGAGCGTGCCGCCGATCCCTCGGATGCACGCGCAGCGATCATTTACTTCAAAGAAAAGGGGAAACAGTTTCTGGAAGATGCTTTCCATGTGAAACTGAAACTGCACGTCGAATATGCCAACATATTGGGGGACGCCGAATTTCAGCAATTGTGTGGGACGTTATACAAATTGCTTGAGGCAATCGAGCAGCCAGAATAATTTTCGTTATAAAAACTTGAAAAACTTGAAACTCAAATCAATTCTGGTACGTATGGAGGGTTACATCGCTTCTAAAATGAATAAGGATTTTCAATATGAAGCAAAAGCAACCCTCCAATGTGATTTCGTTTTGGGTACTTTTTATCACACAGACCCTTTCCTTGCTTGGTTCGCGGATGACCGCATTTGCCGTAGGTATCTATGTCTACGAGCAAACAAAAGACGCTACCCCGCTGGCATTGATTGCCTTCTTTGAAACTGCGCCGATGGTGCTTCTCGGCAACATTGCCGGGATGATTGTGGATCGCTTTGATCGGCGGCGCGTTCTCCTTTTCGCCAATATTGGACAAGCCGTTGTCACGCTCTTCTTACTGTGGAGCTTTGGGACGAATCATTTTCAGGTCTGGCATGTCTATCTGGTAGCTGCGCTGCAAGCCTCGTTAGGTATATTCATCATCCCGGCGTTCCAGTCTTCGGTGACATTGCTGGTTACCGACAAGTTGCGGGATCGCGCCAATGCCCTGAACGAAATGGCGGGGCCGCTGGCAGGCGTGATCGCTCCCGGTGCGGCGACAGCGCTCTATGCAATCACCAGCGCAACGGGCGTGATCATCATCGACCTGTTCTCGTTCATTGTTGCGGGTATCGCCGCGATCCTGATTTTTGTGCCGCGCCCGAAGCGCTCTGTGGAAGGCGCAGCGGCGTCGGGTTCGTTCCTGCGCGAACTGGCAGGCGGGTTCAACTTCCTGCGTTCGCGGCGTTTGTTGCTGTTCCTGACGCTCTATTTTGCGCTGTTGAACTTCCTGTTCATGCTGGTTGTGACGGTGACAACGCCCTACATCCTGAGCCGTACCGATGGCAGCCGTGAAGCGCTTGGCCTGATTACCAGTGTGTTGAATCTCGGCGCGATTGCTGGTGGTATTGTGATGAGCATCTGGGGTGGAACACGTCCGCGCATCCATACCATCCTCGGTGGCGTGTTGTTTGTTGGCGCGGCATTGGCACTGTTTGGCGTCGGGCGCAGCGTTGCTATCCTGGCGATTTCATCCTTCCTCGTACTCTTCCCGTTACCGATGATCAACGCCGCAATCATCTCGATCATGCAGGTGAAAGTACCTTCGGATTTGCAGGGACGTGTATTCTCGTTGCTCAACCAGATTTCGATGGTTCTCAGCCCGATTGCAGCACTGGCAGCAGGCCCATTAGCCGACACGATGGAAAAGAATATACGGTTGCAGCCAGCATGGTCAGCCGTTGCGCCAATCGTTGGGGATACTGCTGGCTCAGGCATCGGCTTGGTTGCAGTAATCGTGGGATTGTTGATTATGGGGGTGACGCTGGTTGTGTATACGAATCGTCCAATCCGTCAGATGGAGGCGCTCCTGCCAGATTATGGCCCGGTGGTATTGGACGAAAAGACCAGCCTTACTCCTGCCGAAGCCGCTGGCGACTAAATGGCGACTGTATCCGCCACCTTGCGCACTGCATAGCGCGTGAGGTGGGTAAACCCGGCTTCTTTGGCGATCCGAATAGCCTGATCCAGCCCTGTACCCAGGTGTGCGGGGTTGTGCGCGTCTGAACCAATCGAAAGGCGTTCGCCGCCCATTTCCCGATACCAGCGAATTACATCAATGGTTGGGTGTGTCTGATTGACAGGCATCCGCAACGCCGATGTGTTGATCTCCGGCGCGATACCCTGTTTGATGCAGGCCGCCAAAACGGGGCGGACATATTCCTCATATTCCAGAATATCGAAGCGCCCATAGACCTGAAAGCCACGCCGTTTCAGGACATCCATATGACTCATGATGTTGAAGCCGCCGCCTTCGATCATTTCCACTAGTTCTTCAAAGTAGAGCCGTGCTGCTTCCCGGTGATCGTGCTGCTCAAAGAATGGACGCTCAAAGATGCTCTGTCCGCGACACCAGTGCAGTGACCCAAGCACCAGATCATAAGGATAATCGTTCAGCACAGCGTTCACTTCGTCCCGATTCAGGTGTATCTCCCCGACTTCCACCCCGGCCTTGATGGTCAAGCCCTGCGGGCCAAACTCGGCACGCGCTGCTTCCAGACCTTTGAAATATTCAGCGGGGTTATATTTATCAAAGCACATCCCGGTACGAATGCGATCAAAATGTTCGGTGAAGGAAATTTCGGGGATACCCTTGCGGACAGCTTCCTGACACATATCGAACATGGCGACGCGCGTATCACAGGAATAATTGCTGTGCATATGATAATCGAACGGGATGGACATGATCACCTTTGGGACTGTGCAAACCAAGCTATTGTATCACACATCACGGAAGGCGTTGCGGCGTGCGTAGTTCAGAGCAACTCGGTGGAAACTGGTAAGAGTCAAATAATTTACCAGGCCAACGAAAATAATTCCACCAACGAGTAACGGAAAAACCGGGGTTTCAGGCGTTATGGTGTTGAGAATGAAAGTACACGCGAAGAATCCCACCACTTCAGCGACGTGTACTACCACCAGCATAAAGAACCCGAAGACGAAATTGAGAGTGAAGTTCCGGGAACGCGCAGAAATTGCTAATCCAATCGCAGTCAGAGTACGCATCCGCCAGCCCGCCTCCAGTACATACACCATAGGCAAAACGAACGCAAGAATTATTGCTGAAAGAAACTCCCATGTGATCCAGTTTCGTAATACCCAATAGTCTGCATCTCTCACCCTATCGGCCAAAGTAGCGATCACAACGGACGGGAGCAATCCCGCGAGAATATAAAAACGCGGGACATATTCCATCATGAGCAACCGCCACGCTCGAATCTGTACAGTTGCATATTTTGCATTCTGTACATTCTCAGGAGACATAGGCATCAACCGGATCATTTCCCATGTTCCGCTTTCGCGTTCTGGCGTGATGGCTCTCAGACCACACAGCATATAATAAAAACTACCAACAATGGTTGGCAGAAGCGAATATAAGACCACACTTGTTATGATAGATACAGAAGGTCTCTCAATGTAATAATTTGGCGTCAGAGGAGAAGGTGATCCGAGCGAAGCCAGAAGCCAGAACACATCTGCCAGAAGAACCAGAAGCGCACTGATGATTGCCCAGCGCATCCAACGTCCGATCATCTGATGCAGGCGCAAACGAGGATCACCCTTCAACCAGCGAATGCCCTTAACATCCAAACGCACAATCGGATTATCTTCCCCGGCAATTTGGAACGGCACTCCTAACCCCGTGATCCTTTCGATCAGACGCCCGGCAAAGCGTGGACGAAAGGGGGTTGGCGGTATCGGTTCGCTGGTCATCGCTTCAATTATTTCTGTCATATATCCCGAAAGGCATTCCGGCGCGCATAGCGCAAGGCTATCAGCCGGAAGATACGAAGAATCACGTAGTTCGACAGGCCAATCATGATCACCATGAGCAGAGGAAGCAAGTACGATCCAATAAAGCGCGGAATCGAACGCTCATAGCGGTATAAGGCGTAATAGATGTTGTTCATTAGATAGTACGGAGCAAATAGCGTTATCACCTCCGCAATATGCACCCCCATCAGCACAAAGAAGCCAACGATAAAATTGGTGGTCAGGTTGCGCGAACGTGACGAAATCGCCAGCCCGATTGCAGTCAGGGCGCGCATCCGCCAGCCTGCTTCCAGCACATAGAACAAAAGCAAAAGGAAGATAGCGATGCTGGCTAGCACCAGTTCCCAGTTAAAGATATTTGAGATGCGCGAATAAACATTGAGATAACGAAGTGAGCTAGTATAAAGATAAGGTAGCACGGCAATGAAAAGGTAGAAACGCGGGATGTATTCAACGGTGAGGACACGCCACGATTGCAGTTGAACCGCTGCATACTTTGCATCCAGAACCTTTTCAGGGGGCATCGGCGTCAGGCGAATCATATCCCAATGCCCGCTTTCGCGCTCCGGCGTGACGGCTTTCAGGCTGCGAATCATGTAGTAAAAATCGCCAACAACAGCCATCAGCAGCGAGAACAGAAACGCACCGAGCAGGATATAGGCAGATGGAATATCGCTCCCATAGTAGTAGCGACCATTGGAAAAATTCTGGAAACGTGCCAGAAGGGAAAACAAATCCAGCAGAATAAGCAGGAGCGCGACAATCACTGTCCAGCGCATCCGGCGTCCGATCATGCGATGCAGGCGCGCACGCGGATCGGCCTTCATCCAGCGAATCCCTTTGATGTCCAGACGCACAATGGGATGATTGATTCCAGCGATACGGAACGGTACGCCCAACCCCGTAATGGTTTCGATCAGGCGTCCGGGAAGGCGCGGACGGAAAGCACTGGTTTTCATAGGCTCGCTGGTCATAGCTACAGCTATTCCTGATATGTACTACCGAGAGACGTTGCACAGTCGGAATTTGTTCCAATAAAATTTGCATTCCGCTGCGTAACGTCTAGCCAATATCATAGGCTTGTTTTCGCGGTGCGGAATATGACAATCATCCAAAAGATGGTCAATCACCCGGTTTGCAGCATACAGGTATTTTCTTTAGAATACAATGTATGAGCCGTGTTAATGAATTGAGGTATTTTTGAATCGCAAACGTCTAAACCGCGTTGGGTGTGGTTGTTTGTTGGTGCTATGGTTTGGATTTCTCATCATCGTGCCGTGCGGCGTGGTAAATCTTCTGTTCAACAATGAGATCGTCATTCGCAAGAGCGCCGTCCCCGATGATGAACTGCGCATCTGGATGATCAGCAGCACCGAAAATCGCGGGGTTGGTTTTTCCAATGGTTATATTACGCGCAATCAGGAAAGCGAGGTCTGTACTCGTACCGATCTGCGTTTTTTCCTCTGGCAGGGTGCTGCACCCGAAAAAGATAAAAGTTGCACATGCTATCAGAAAAGTGGCGCTTTCTATAATGCCATGACGATGGATACACAGGCGTGCTTTGAATTGAAATGATCGGAGAAATCTGTACATAAAAACACGGCGAACCGCTTACTGTACAGGGGGAGGTACAGAGGGGAGAGCGGTTCGCCGTTGTTTACCGTCCCGTCAGACTGCTAACGCGCATCGTCCACAGTTTTCAGGGAGTTATTGGCTCTACTTTGCGCTTACACTACATCCAGGAACCTTGCTTCGTAGAGTTATTCATAGAATAGGACGTTACGCTAAGTCGCGCGTGAGTCAATTATGAGAATGCGGTGAATGAGACGCAACGCGCCCGTTCACTATCAGGAAATTGTCAGTTAGCCATCATCTTTTCGCGGCGTTTGATTTCCTTCTGACGCTCTTCGTTATTCAGAACGCGCTTGCGAATACGCAGATTCACCGGAGTCACTTCGAGCAGTTCATCTTCCGCGAGGAACTCGATACACTCATCAAGGCTCAGACGGCGCGGTGGCGTCAGACGTACCCCGATTTCGGAGTTGCTGCTGCGCATGTTAGTCAGGTGCTTGGCCTTCGCCACGTTGACCGCGAGGTCTTCGGGGCGGATATGTTCGCCAACGACCATACCTTCATAAACTTCGACCTGCGGGCCGATGAACAGCGAACCGCGTTCCTGTGCCGCTTCCAGACCATAGCCAGTGCTGACACCATTTTCCCACGCGACAAGACTGCCGAACAGACGCCCCTGAATTGGCCCGGCAAATGGCTGATAGCTGTGGAACAGGCTGTTCACCTGACCCATACCGCTGGTGGCGGTCATGAAGTGTTGACGGAAGCCGAGCAAACCGCGCGTTGGTACGAGGTATTTCAGGAAGGTTGTACCGCTTTGCTGACGCATATCGTTCATCTGTCCACGACGCGCACCGAGCATTTCGACAACCGTCCCAACGGCGCTATCGGCAACTTCGATATGCACTTCTTCATAAGGTTCAAGCAGTTCGTTGGTTTCGGGGTCGTTGCGATAGATCACTTCCGGCGGGCTGACCTGAAACTCATACCCTTCACGACGCATGGTTTCGATCAGGATGCCGAGGTGAAGTTCCCCACGTCCACTGACAATGAATTGATCTGGTTGCTCGGTATCGGCAACGCGCAAGGCGACGTTGTGCTGCAATTCGGTATACAAACGCTCACGAATGCGGCGGGATGTACCCCAGCCCGTCTTACCTTCGCGGCCTGCCAGCGGCGAAGTATTCACGCCGAAGGTCATGCGGACGGTAGGCTCTTCGACGCGGATTGCGGGAAGCGGCGTCGGGTCAGATGGATCAGCAATCGTATCGCTGATCGATACCACATCCAGCCCGGCGAACGCACAAATATCACCCGCTGTCACTTCGTCTGTTTCCTGCTTGGCGAGGTTGTGATAGGTGAACAGATATTGAATCCTGCCGCTGGTCTGTGATCCATCCGTAGCGACGCGCACCACATTCTGACCTCTGCGGAGTTTGCCCGTGTGCAGGCGTCCAACGCCGATCTGACCCTTATATTCGTCATATTCGAGGGTTGTGACGAGCAACTTGGCCGGGGCATCGGGGTCAATTACCGGCCCTGGAATTTCCTTGATGATCGTCTCGAACAGGGGAGCCAGATCATCCGCGAGTTTATCCGCCGTGAAACCTGCCTTGCCATGCAATCCAATTGCATAGATCACCGGGAAATCGGCTTGTTCGTCGGTTGCACCCAGTTCGATGAAAAGATCGAATGTTTCGTTCAGCGCGTCACTGGTACGCGAATTCGGACGGTCTACCTTGTTCACGACGACGATCACGCGCAAGCCCATTTCCAGAGCCTTGCGCAGAACAAAGCGCGTCTGTGGCATCGGGCCTTCGACGGCATCGATCAACAGGAGTGCGCCGTCAACCATGTTCAGGACGCGCTCAACTTCGCCGCCGAAATCGGCGTGACCGGGGGTATCAACGATATTGATTTTGATTCCGCCCCATGTCACCGCCGTATTTTTGGCGAGAATGGTGATACCACGCTCACGCTCCAGATCGTTGGAATCCAGAATCCGTTCGCCTGCTGCGTCCGCGTTGCGGAAAACTTTCGACTGCTTAAGCATCCCGTCAACCAACGTCGTTTTGCCATGGTCAACGTGTGCAATGATAGCGATATTACGAATATCGTTGCGAATCTCGGTCACGCTTAATCCTCAAATCTTCGATAAATCTGATCAATTATATCATATCATTGGAATGTTAAGAGAGGCAGGGTCGGATATAAAGAAATTTGGGGAAAATTTCACTTGCCCGCTCAAGCGAAGCTAATCTGCATTTTCGCCAGTAGTATTGCCGCCAGCCTGTACACCTGTTACCGGGCTGATGATGCTGCGTGTATTCGGCGTACTGCCCATGATCCACTTCCCCGCGATGGGTTTTCCATCTGTCGGACCAAAGCTAAAAGTGTTGTTTATCCCTATAGCCGCATTGCTTGAATGGAGTGTAAACATACCAGATGCGGTCAGATAGCCAACTGTGCTATAGCCATCGCCATCCCAATCCCCAATGACGGGCGCGTTGGCGTCGATATTCCAGACAAAATCAATATCGCTAAAGGTGATGCCGCCCGGCGTGCTATTGTTTGTCAGATACCATGTCTGATTTGAGGGGCGATAAATGCCAATGCTATCCAGACCGTCATTATCCCAATCACCTGCAACGCCCTGGTCGCCGGGATTGCCAAATATGGCAAAGAAGTCATCGAATCCACCGGTAAGCGATTTGCGTTGGTAGAGGATACCGTTGCTGTTGCGATAAACGCCAATGCCATCGTGGGTCATGTCGGCAGACCACTTGCCTGCGAAAGGAGTATCGCCCGGATTGCCAAACAAAATGGAATAGTCGACAGCAGGAGAAGTATTCGAGTCACTCAGGAAGGCGAACCCGGTGCTGCTACGATAGACGCCAATCGTATCTATCCCGTCTCCATTCCAATCTCCCGGAACAGGCAAATCGGATGGATCACCACCATAGATTGCAGTAATATCTGCGCCACCCGCCGAATTGCTGTTACGCAGATAGAACACCCCAATGCTGTTATAGACGCCAATCGTATCTGAATGTGCCGGAACAGGTGTGAATGTCGGTATTAGTTCCAGAAAGCGCGGACGCCGCCAGGGGATACTGGTAAATATCCCTGTGTAGGCATCCGGGCCAGTAACGTCCAGTTTCACACGTTGCGAAGGACACCCCACTGAATTGCCCGAACGTAGTTGGAAGTTGAAAAGTTTTTGGTTGATGGTTGAATCTGGTTTGGCATCAGTACCGTTAATTTTTACGTCGATATATCCGAACGCCGTGTCGACAGCCGCGCTGGTCGTATCAAAGTTGACGACCCCATCACCAAAGGTCAACATATTCGCGGATTGGTTTAGAAACACTGGTGGGCTGATGACGCTATTAAGCGGGCCGAAGGATGGGTTCACCTGAAGGCCAAAATTATTTATCGTTGCCGTGGCGCTGTTATTGCATTGAGATTTATTTACATAGGTGATAGAGAATGGAACGCGCCAGGTATCGCCCGGATAGAGGGTAAGCTGGTTGGGGAAAGTTGCCGAACTTGCGCCTTCATCTACCACTTCCAGCGTTTTGAAGCGAATCGCCTGCATTTTGGGCGAACCCATCGAGCCATCCGGCAAACATAACAGGAACGCTTCTGTCTCACTGCGGCAGTTGTCGGTGAAAGCCAGGCTATCAGGAGAGGCTGCATTCAGTCCGCTGGTTGGCACGAGAAAACTATTGAGCATTGCCAGCAGCATGAACAAGCACAGAACATACACGACAAATGGATTCTTTTTCATGCCGTCAATTTCTTGTCGAATCGTATTAGTCTCCGGGAAACCCAGGCTCCAACCCGGAGTGTTCAGGGAAACGGATAAAGACTATTATATTGATATACTGGAATCAAACGCCGTTCGCGTCTTTTTGTTCCGTCGATTGCCCGGTTGATTCAAATAGCTCCGGGACAAGGCTTTTCACCAGACTGATCAGTTCTTCAGGCGGGAACGGCTTGCTTACAAAAGCAGTGCAGCCAAAGAGTTCCGCCAGCTTCATTTCCTTTTCGCCAGTTCGCGCAGTCAGGGCAACGATAGGAGGCGCACTATCTCCGCCCAGGCGCTTCTTCAGTTGCAGAACCAGGACACGCCCGTCAATATCCGGCAGGTTGAAATCCATCAGGATGAGTGCCGGACACTCCGAACGCGCCATCGTTGCGCCTTCCAGTCCGCGCAGGCTGTGTTTGACTTTAAGGTTCAAGGATTCCAGCAAGCGAATGACCATATCGGCGTTGCTCTGATTGTCTTCGATCAAGAGAATATATGACATAGTGCCTCACATGAGAATAGGTTGGGTGCGATGAGAGTCAATCCCTGTTCCAGCAACACTCAGGGTGCATACTTTTCAAGCAACTCCGCGAGTTGTTTGATCGCATAGGGTTTGGTCAGAACATCGGTACATCCGGCGCTATAACAGCGCTCGATGTCTGCGTCGAAAGACAGCCCCGTAACGGCGATGATAGGCTGCTGATAGCCTTGTGTACGTAACTCCCGCACGAAGTCGTAACCGCTACGGGTTTTGTTCAACAGTACATCGACCAACACCAGATCAACCGGGCTTGCAAATGCTGCCTGTGCGTCCGGGATATTACTCACTACAACGATCTGATGTGGTGTGACTTCGATATAACGTTCCACCAACTGCGCGTCGGCTGGCTCGTCTTCAATATACAGAATACGCAAATTTATACTCCTTGATCGGTGTCAACAGGTTTCAGCAACAGTTCCTGTACACAGGCGCAAAGTTCATCGGAAGAAAACGGCTTTTGCAGATAGATCGCCGCGCCCAAATCTGCCGCCCGTTGCGAATCGTCGCTTGCTGTGCAAACAATGATCGGGATGTTGGTGGTTTCGTCGTTGGCTTTGAGCGCCTGCAATACATCCCAGCCGTTGAGATTCGGCAGACATATATCCAGAATAATCAAATCTGGCAACAGGCCAAGCGCCGTTTCCAGAACCTGCGCTCCATCCTGAATATCGACCACGACCTGCCCGATGTCTTCCAGGCTACGCCGGAACATCTCGCGCAGGCTGGCCTCGTCTTCGACCAGCAGGATTGTATTTGGAACAAGGTCGCTATGGCTGGATACGAACGTCCGAACGGCGGTTGGCTCTTCGGGTCTATCGCTGGCGATGGCAGGCTCTTTGCTGACTGGCAGCGTGAAACTGAACGTGCTGCCTTGCCCGACGACGCTCTCTACCTTGATTTCGCCGCCGTGCATTTTGACAAGCTGTTTGCTGATATCCAGCCCCAGCCCTGTTCCACCATAGTGTTTATCGGTATCGCGTTCGGCTTGCTCGAAACGATCAAAAATGTGCGGGAGGGCTTTCTCTGGAATGCCGATCCCGGTGTCAATCACAGCAATAGTCACGAAATCGCCATTGCGGGTTGCGCGCAGTGTGACGCTCCCGCTGTGGGTGAATTTGATCGCATTGGACATCAGGTTCAGGATGATCTGCCGGACACGGGTAGAATCGGCAAAGACGGCTGGCAAATCGTCGCTGAATTCCGGGCGAAGTTGTACCGGCTTGTCTTTGATCAGCCCAATCGCGGTTGCCATTGTACCGCGTAACACATCGCCCAGTTTCACTGTTGTGCGGTTGAGTTCCAGTTTCCCGGCCTCGATCTTGCTCAGGTCGAGAATGTCATTGATCAGGCCAAGCAAATAATAGCCATTGTCCTTGATCAACTGCACATCGGCGCGATAGTTGGGCGGCAGCGGGACATTACTATACATCTGTGGCATATCCAGCATGGTACTGGTATAGCCGATGATGACATTCAAGGGGGTACGCAGTTCATGGCTCATGTTGGAGAGGAAGACCGACTTTGCCTGACTCGCCTGATCCGTCTTTAGTTTGGCAATTTCCAGTTCGCCATTCATCGTCTTCAAGCGTGAATGGGCATGGGTAAGCTGGCGCAGGGCTTCGCTCAATTGTTCCCGCTGTTCATAGAACATCTCGGCGCGTTTGGTATCTTTTTGCTGAATATCCGTCGCCCAATAGACCGTCGTGTTGGTGTTATAGATGCTGATGAAAACAACTGCTGCCAACACCCCGCAAAAAATGACAGGGATAGCCACAAAGTTCAGCGTTTCAAATAAACTCAGGTGTTGTGCGGGTTGCGCCCATGTCGTTATAAACAGCGTCAAGCCGGTGATGAATGCCAGTTTGATAACCCCTGTCTGGTTCATCAGGATCATCGACAGCACCAGCGGGAGCATCATCAACAGATAGACAGTGATGTTGGGGCCAGAAAACCAGAGCATCGCGGCAGAAGACAGTAAACCGCCCAGCAGGAACACCCACGACGCGATATTGGTCTTTTCTTTTTGATATAGTACATAACTGACGATCCACACCGCCGCGAGGATAAGCCAATGGGCAGGAACGCCATTTTGAAAACCGAGATTCAGGCCAAAAAGGGGAATCGCCCCGAACATGGTTATGAGAAGAAAAGCCGAAAGATACCCTCGTTTTTGATCATCAAGATCAAATTTGATGTTGTAGGTCGACATAATGCCCCGCCTTGCATGATTGTGGATAATGATCGGGATTTAATATTCGGTAATATTCTCATTTTCCGTTACATGATCATAGCGTGACTCTGCACCCCTCTGTCATTACGAACTTATTCCAATTCTGTTGAAAAACTCATACTTTTAACAGTCTGATCAAATAAAGATCAAGATTGATAATTCTTCTTTGTAACAGATTTGTATAGTCTGGAATTGTGTGGGTGCGGGGTGTATACTGACCCGGAATGTATTGCCTCATCAAACAACGTTCTTCTCAATCTGGAGAGTTCCTGTGCTTCAACTTCTTTTGCTCATCTATGGCATATACGCGCTGGTGACCGGGCGCTGGCGATTGATTTTCGGGAAGGAAGTACGTGGGCCACGCGCACGATGGGCGGGGGTGGTTCTGATCCTGGCTCCCATCATAAGTTTCGTGATAGGGGTTGTGATGGGGATACAGATTTATGCTACCTCTCGTAACCCTACCGCCGATATACAAAAATTTCAGGGAACGGCGCTTGTTCTTGATATTATCATAATGATCTGTTCACTCATCATCGCTACCCTCATTACATCCACTGCGCCGCCTGAGTACGTCACAGACATGGGTAATAAAGCCAAACGGAAACCCAATAAGAATATCTATAGCGTCGAAGACGTTGCTGGGCTGTTGCACATCACCCCCGCCGAAGTCCTGAAACTGATCCACGACAAGAAACTGACAGCGAAATGGGTGGATGGTACTTATGAAATTGATCGCCTCATTTTCGATCAATACTTCGCACTACATCGACAGAATCAGGCTGTGAACAATCCACCTGTATTTTCACCAACTACCCCTGCGCCCTATTCTCCCATTTCGGAGATTATCAACACGCCTTCCTATTCGGGCAACCCGACCCTGAAACCGTTTGAAGATGCTGTCTTGCAAAATCCGAACGATCCACAAGCGTTGTTTAACCGGGGACGCGCCTACTATAGTGCTGGTCTGACGAGCATGGCAGCACTGGATTTTGGGCGCGTGTTGCAATTGCAACCAAATCACCCGAATGCGGCATCCATGCGCGGCTTTGTGGCACAATATGGGAATACCAATCGCCCTTCATCTGGTAATTTTGAGGGCGTGGAACAGATTCGTTCATAAATGAGGATTTGATGCGATTATCGGAACTCCTCGCGGCGCTCGTCGTCAACCATGATGCCAGTGTTATCCTGAACCGTCCCGCCGCCGACCCGGAAATCACCGCGCCTGTTTCGGAAGATGATCGGCTGGTGAAACCGGGCGGTGTATTTCTGGCACGCAAAGGCGGCAGTTTTGACGGTCACGAGCGCATTCCACAAGCCATCGAACGCGGCGCGGCAGCAATCATCGGAGAGCGCTCTCCGGCACAGGCGAATAGCAGCGTTCCCTATGTCCAGATAAAGAGTACACAGTTTGCGCTGGGGTTGCTGGCTGCGGCATGGAATGGCTACCCATCGCGTCGTCTGGTCGTGATCGGCGTGACCGGGACAGATGGTAAAACGACGACCACCAATTTGATCTATAACGTCTTGAAGGCGGCAGGCGTGCGCGTCGGGATGATCAGCACCGTGAACGCGGTCATTGGCGATATGGTGCTGGATACCGGGCTACACGTCACGACACCGAGTGCGCCGGATATTCAGGGATTTCTGCGCCAGATGGTCGAAGCGGGGCTGACTCACTGTATTCTGGAAACGACTTCGCATGGGTTGGCACAGGGGCGCGTCCGAGGGGTGGATTATGACATCGCAGTGTTGACCAACGTCACGCATGAACATCTGGATTTTCATGGTTCGTGGGAATCCTATCGGGATGCAAAAGCCGATCTATTCCGGCAGACGCGGGATAGTAAACGCAAGGCGGCACTGAATCGCCAAAAATATTTCATCATAAACGCCGATGATCCGAGCGTGGATTATTTCGCCAACGTCAGCGATGCGCGTGGCGTGCAATATTACTCACTAACAGCAACATCAGCCCTCACACCCTGCTATCAGATGCAATCGATCACGCATACCCCCGAAGCGATGCGCCTGGAGATAAGCTATACCGGGCGCAAAACGGCGCGTTTGAATCTCTCCACGCGCATGGTTGGCGAATATAACGCTGCGAATCTGTTAGCTGCCGTTGGCGCTGTTGCTCCGATTTTGAACACGGGCGATTGGAAAGCGTTCAATGCTGCCATCCAAAAAGGGTTGGACGCCATGCCACCTATCCCCGGACGGATGGAGCGTATCAACGAAGGGCAGGACTATCTGGCAATTGTGGATTTTGCGCATACGCCGAACGCCCTGCGACGCGCACTTGAAGCAGCCCGTACCCTTGTCCCGGCAGACAAACGTGTGATCTGCGTGTTTGGGTGCGCAGGTCTGCGAGATCGTGAAAAGCGAAAACTGATGCCCGAAAACGCGATTCGGCTGGCGGATGTCAGCGTCTTTACGGCGGAAGACCCGCGTACTGAATCGCTCGAAGAAATCCTTGAAACAATGGCACAGGCCGCAATCGCACAAGGGGGCGTGGAAAACAAAACGTTCTGGCGCATCCCGGATCGTGGGCAAGCGCTGGCGTTTGCATGTCAACTGGCGCACCCCGGCGATCTGGTGATTGCCTGCGGCAAGGGACATGAGCAGTCGATGGCCTTTGGAGCGATAGAATATGCGTGGGATGATCGGGATGGTCTGCGCAGCGCAATTCGCGGCGTACCGTTGCGCACGCTTCCGACTGCGAACGGATAAATAACAACGATGCCCTGTATATTTCGCAGGGCATCGCTTTTCAATTTATGTCAATGACTTGCGTTATTTGGTCAACGTGGGTTCGGGCTGCATCATGCCAGCGGGAGCCATCATTGCTGGCTCCATCATGTTCATGACGACGCCATTTTCCGCCGTGATTGTCACCTTGATCATCCCAAAGACGCTCGGATAGGTAAATCCATCTCCTTCTTCCTGTACCAGTTGAATCGACAGCTTTTCACTCGCGCCGGTGTTCGGGGCTTTCTGGCGAGGCGCTTGATCTGCACCAACAAACGGCTCCTGATTGACTTCTGTACCAGCATCCCACAGTTGAACGTGAATGCTCACGTCGCCATTGACAGGCTTACCCTTTGCATTGAACAAGGCGATACCGTTTCCGCCAGGGCTAAAGAACAAATCATTGCTATCGCCGAACATGCTGACGAAGGACAGATAGCTACCCTGTTCGGCAGTGAAGGAGAATTCAAACGCCTGCCCTGCCGCGATTGCGCCAGCCTTATCCGCACCCACTGGCATGTTATATACGCCAGTGGTCACAAATCCGCCGGATTCAACCGACTTTGCCAGATTGGTGGGGTTGCCATCTTCGGCGAGGTTTTCCAGCCCTTGCGCGCGATCAGTCTGTCCGGTTGTGAAGATCGGATCAGCTTTGGTGTGGACAACGAAAACGCCCGGCGAAACACGAATTGTCTTATCGGTTGTCCCCAATGCCCGTGCCAGCAGTACCGGATTACCATCTTCCGACTGATTTTCCAGACCCTGCCCGCGTTGCTTCTCGTCCTTCGCAAAGATTGGGGCATCGCTGGTATGAATGACGAAGACGCCGGGCGAAACAGGCGTTGGCAGTTTCGCTTTGGCAGAAATATTGTCGATGTGAATGCGGAACAGATTCTTTTCCAGCGAGGTAACGGTCAGTTTCAAATAATCGGCAGCATTGGGCGTTGTGATTCCGGTTTTAATGTCGCTGACGAGATGCACCACACCATTTTCGGCAGGGCCGGTGTTCGGGCCAGACTGACGCGGGCCTTGATTGGGGCCAGAGCCGGGTTCCTCATCAACTTCTGTGCCAGCGTCCCAAAGGCGAATCTCACTGGAAAAATCACCACTGACAGGCTTGCCCGCGCTGTCATAGAGGGGCAGACCCTTGTCGCTCACCCCAAAGAACCAGTCGTTAGATTGCCCAAACATGCTGGTGAACGACAACCGATCTCCGGCGACAGCACTCACGATGAATTCAAACGCCTGCCCCGGTGTTGCCGCGCCAGGCTGGATAGCCCCTATCGGCTTATTGAAAATACCTACCGTCTTGAATGCTGACGCCTTCGCGCCAGAAATGTTTTCGATGCGAACGGTGAACTTTGTTTTACCAGCTTGCGCGGATGCTCCGGTTTGGGTTGCGGCGAGACCAGCCAGCACTAAAACGACACTCAACAATTTGCGTAACACGATATGCTCCTTGATTACAATCGGGAATTCACACCTAACACTGCTTAGTCAGGCGTCAAGGGGCGTTGTTACGCATCGTTACAGGATTTTAGAAAGAATAAATTCTCTTTTTACAGCAGGCGCAGAACATTTCGACCTTAAATAGATTTAAGGTTACTTCATAGCTCTATAACAACTTTTGTGGTGAGAATCACTAGAATATAAAGTTGGATGTGTTGTTATAAGGAGCTAGATATATGGTTCGGAAAACATTTCGTTCCATCGGGAAGTATGTACGCGGCGCAACTTCAGCACGCTTGCTGCTAACGCTGTCCATGATCGGACTGGTGGCGTTATCGGGCTTGCGGGCTTCTTTTGCCGCGCAGTCCAGCACAACGATTACCATTGCTGTACCAGACAACCAGCGTGAGTTGTATAGCGATACGGTTTTGCCGGAATTCACGAAGGCAAACCCGAATATCAAGGTGCAGGTCGTCGTGCAAACCCTGCCCAGTGGCAACGTTACCAATGATGCGGGGGCATGGCTGGATTCGGTTCAGAAATTTGTCAGTCAGGCCGATGTGGTGCTGGTGCGTAGCAACGATGTTGCACCGGAAGCCAGCCGAAACGGGTATTACCTGAACCTGCAACCACTGGTTGCCAGCGATACCGCACTCAATGCGTCGGACTTTTATCCGAACGTATTGCGCGCCTTCCAGTGGGATGATGGCATGTGGGCGCTTCCGATTGCCACCGATGTCACCATCCTGACCTATGATCCAGCGGCTTTTGATGCAGCCGGACTATCCTATCCGACACCACAATGGACGCTCAAAGACCTGATTAACGCGGCTACCAAACTGACGGTGAAAGATAGCGCCGGGACGGTGACCACGCCCGGTCTGGAGTTATTTCAGGGCGGTAACGACCTATCGCTATATATGAGTCTCCTCGGCAAGTCAATCGCTGATCCGAGTTCGATCCCGAATGCACCACTGCTCACCCAGCCGGATGTGCAATCGCTGCTCGATTCGCTCCCGGATTTGTTTGCGGCTGTCCCTGCTCAGTCCAACACCTTCGGTCAGTCAGCGATTCAGATTGGCTCGATTCGGAATCTCGTCTTCCAGAATAGAGGTCAGAACGGTGTTGCACGCAAGGGTACATTGCTTCCCGGTGGACATGCCTATCTGGATGTAAGCGGCGTCGCCGTCAGTGGTTCGACGCAATATCCCGAAGCCGCCTACGCGCTGGCGAAATACCTCACGACCCGTACCGACATTGCGACACGCGGACGTTCCTATCCTGCGCGCCAATCTCTGAGCAGCGCGGCGGTCTCAGGTCAGGGCGGCGGGCCAGGTGGTGGTCCCGGCGGGCCGGGCGGCGGTGGGTTCGGTGGTGCAGCGACACCCCTCACCCCGGAATTGCAGGCACTCTATAACGATGCGTTCGCCAAAGGGTTGAATAACTCGGATCGGCGCTATTTTAACTATCTGAACACCGCCATCCGTAAAGTGCGCGAAGACCCGAAACAGGCAAGCGTTGCCCTCGCTGATGCACAGGCATTGGCAGTAAAGAACCAACAGCTTGCGCTGGATCGCAAGGCAGACAGCACCAAACTTGCAGTAGTAGCAACTCCCATTCCCGAACTGGCATCGAATGCCGGAATCATCCTGAAATTCGGCATCTCTGCGAACGGACCACAGGGCAATGTCAACAACCGTGAGGCAATTCAGGCGCTTGCCGATCAATTCGTGAAAGATAACCCCGGCCTGGTCGGACGGATTGACATTTATCCGCTACAGGGCGGCGGACCAAACAGCCTGACCGACGCAACTGAAAAGTATGATGCCTTCTACGTACCGTATAGCGTTGTTTCCAGCATTACGCTGGATAGCGTCCTGCCGCTGAATGCTTTCTTCGATGTGGACAGCAGCTATAACGCGACAGATTTTGTCGGTGGAACGCTCAATCAGGTGACGCGCGATAACAAAATCTGGGCGATCCCGATGGGTATTCAACCCACCGTCATGTGGTATAACCCGACTGTGTTTGCGAACACAGGCATTGCGAAGCCAACCTCTAACTGGGATGTGAGCGCTTTTGCAGATGACCTGAAAGCGCTTCTGCCTGCGGTGAAGAGCGGCGTTACTCCATTTGCGGCACAAGCCGATCTCGGCTCAAGCCTGCTGATGTTGATGTCTTCCTATGGCGGCTTGCCGATTGACTATCGCACCACCCCGGCAACCGTTGATTTCACTTCACAGGCGAATGTGGACGCGATGCGGCAGGTGCTTGATCTGGCACGTAATGGTTATATCAGCTATTCTGCATTAGGCAGCACCTTCGGGTTCTTCGCGCGCGGTGGCAACACCGACAACCCGGTCTATAGCGAACTGCTGAATGGGTTCAATTTCCGTCCGGGGCGCAATCCGAACAACCCGAACACCGTAACCGATAATTTTGTCCCTGTCACCTACCCGAAGGGTACAAAGATTCAGTTGATGGCCTACAGCGTCGGGACGCTATATGTGAGCGCAAAGGCGCAAAACGCAGATGCAACCTATAAGTGGATCAAGACACTTTCGATGCACCCGGAAGTCTTCCGGTTGATGCCTGCGCGCCATTCCCTGCTGGATAACACCACCGTGATGACAACCTATGGTGAAGCACTGGCGCAGACTTACCGCGACATTGGCAAGGTGCTGGATTCACCCACAACCATCACCATGCCGACGATTGTTGGCGGCTTCGGCAACCTGCAAGGTCAGGCGTTGCAACACTGGCTGTACAAGGCATGGGATAACTATGTCTTGAATGGCAAGCCACTGGATACAGAACTGTCGCAGGCACAAACCTATGCAACCGGATTCCTGCAATGTACCGCAAATGTCCCGGCCTATGATCCGAAACAGGGAAGCTATAACACCTATCTGAACGCGATTCTGGATTGCGCGAAGAAGGTTGACCCGACAGTCGGTAATCTGTAATCACACCAAATGTGGGCGAGAGATATACTTCTCGCCCATATTCCTTCCGGGATACTTCTCGCTAATGAATGATTAAATCTCGTTTCCACCTGAAAGCTGACCCGGCGCTAAAAGGCTTGTCCGTAAATCAAAAGGCAGCAATTGACCCCTATCCCCCCGCCCTTTCCCCGCAGGCAGGGAAAGGGAGCCAACGTGCGTCCGCCTGGAAGTCCCTCCTCGCCAGCGGTTTACAGTCCGACAGATTTATCAGACCCGGCGCTGAAGCGCCAGACCAAGATCGGTAGAATGGATTTAGCGCGCAAGGTACGCTTGATCGATGCAGCCATAGATCAAACGTGAGGATTGTTTCCACAGCGTTGTTAGTGTTCATAGCCGGGTGCTTTAGCGCCCGGTCTGTTACAGGATAAAACTGTCGGATTCTAAATCGCCAGCGGGGAGGGATGGAGGGTGGGGTCAAGCGTTTGCCTTACCCTTAAAATCATTCCCGGACAAGCCTTTTAGCAAGGGGACTTCTGCGCCCTCATTTCACAACATAATTGCGCTGTTTTGCGCCAAAGATAATAATATTGCTACCAGATAAACTCTGGCATGTGGAGAATATCAATGGAGCAGCAATCAGTCGCGGATCGGGCAAATCAGATTTTTGATCACCGCTACATTTTGCACGAGGAACTGGGGCATGGTGGAATGGGCGTTGTTTATCTGGCGACAGATCGGCTGACACGCCAGAAGATCGCACTCAAGCGCGTCGTAAATGCAGAAATTCCTGGTACTACGCCGGGAGGTGTAACGCAGGCAAGCCTCGCACTGGCACAGGAATTCCAGGTACTCGCCTCGCTCCGGCATCCCAACATTATCAAGGTACTGGATTATGGATTCGATCAGGAGCGACAGCCCTATTTCACGATGACCCTGCTGGACAATGCACGCCCGATCCACAACGCCGCGCATGGGCTGCCCCTGTCATCGAAGGTCAAACTGCTGCTCCCGATGCTTCAGGCTCTTGCCTATCTGCACCAGCGCGGCATTCTCCACCGCGACCTGAAACCGAATAATGTGCTGGTCAACTCCGAAGGGATCGTGATTGTCCTCGATTTCGGGCTGGCGGTAGAACAGAGTCAAGCGACAGGGACAGTCGGGACGCTGGCTTATATGGCTCCCGAAACCCTGCGCGACTCCGAAGCGTCGATTGCCAGCGATCTTTATGCGACGGGTGTTATCGCCTATCAGACACTGACCGGACGGCATCCCTTCCCACAGCAGGAATTGAGCCAGCTTATCTCTGCGATTCTGACTGAGCCGCCGGATTTGGGGCCGTTGTGGGCGATCCACCGCGCATCTTTGGATGCAACCTTTGACGGAATCACCTATGACGAGGACGCAACGCGCATCTTTGACAGACCCGCTACAGAGACGCCGACACAAGACAAAACTTCCGGGGATCAGGCAACCTCCTCTCCGGTAGCGTTGCCTCTGGCGGGTGTCATTGAAAAATTGCTCCAGAAAAAACCTGCACTGCGCTATCTGCAAGCGAACGAAGTCATTATCGCGTTGAGTTCGGCTGTCAATGAACCTGTCACGGGCGAAACCTCCGACATCCGCGAAAGTTATCTGAATGCGGCGCGTTTTGTCGGGCGAGCATCAGAACTGGATCAACTCACGGTGTGGCTGAACCAGGCGGTGCAGGGGAAGGGGCAATTATGCCTTGTCGGGGGTGAAAGCGGCGTCGGCAAGTCGCGGTTGCTGGATGAATTGCGGATACGCGCGCTGGTCAAGGGGACGATGGTTCTTCGCAGTCAGTCCCTGAGCGAAGGAAGTCTGTTGTATCAATCGTGGCGCGATCCGTTGCGCCGACTGCTGCTTATAACGGAACTCCGGGATGGAGAGGCCGAAGTTTTGAAGCAGATTATCCCGGACATTGCAGATTTGCTCGAACGCCCCATCGCAGATGCGCCCGAACTCCCGGCGCGCACCATGCAGCAGCGCTTGCTTGGAACAGTTGCCGGGATTTTCCAGCGTCAAAAACAACCACTCCTGTTGATTCTGGAAGATTTGCACTGGGCTGTCGAAAGTCTCGAAATCCTCCAACACCTGTCGGCGTTGCTCCCTGATCTTCCAATCTTGATCGTGGGTACATATCGTGATGACGAGAAGCCCGACCTTCCCTCGAAATTCCCGAAAGCTGTCACGCTCAAATTGCCGCGTTTGAATGACAACGAAGTTGCCGCTTTAAGCAGCGCCATGCTTGGAGAAGTCGGGCAGCAGTCGGCCATCGTTGCACTCCTCCAGCGCGAAACCGAGGGGAACATCCTCTTTCTGGTAGAAACCATCCGCACTCTGGCTGAGGAAGCAGGCGGCCTCGGAAAGATTGATACCAGTCATTTACCCGCGCAGGTGAAGGCTGGCGGCGTGCTGGCAATTTTTCAGCGACGGTTGGGACGCCTGCCTGAGAATGCAGTGGCACGTCTACGACTGGCGGCGGTAGCGGGGCGTCAGATCGATCTGCGTTTACTGGACGCCGCCGAAAAGATTCAGACGGGCATTCCAGACAATACCATTGATGAATGGTTGACTCTGTGCGTCAACGCGACCATTCTTGAATGGCACGATGGGCAGTGGCGCTTTGTCCACGATAAACTCCGGGAGGCAATCCTCCATGCCATCCCGGAGGCCGAACGGCGCGACCTCCATGCTAATGCTGCACAGGCGCTCACCCGGCTTTATCCCGGCGCGGAATATGCAGGGCGACGCGCTTACCACTGGAACGCGGCGGGAAACCCTTCTCAGGAGATCGAAGCACGTTTGCAGGCTGGCCTCTATGCTGAAAGCAATTACACCGTGCGCGAAGCGATCAACCATTTCAGTCGGTTGGCGGAATTGATTCAGGACGACGCGCAAACCATCCAGATCAATTATCATTTCGGCTTTTGTTACAGCCTGATCAACGATTATGCCGAAGCAACACGCTACTATGAAAAGGGTCTGGAACTGGCTCGCGCGCATGGTGAGCAGGGATGGATCGCCCGAATACTGGTTGGTCTCGGAAATGTCCATTCCGAACAAAGCGATTATCGCGGGGCGATGCCCTTCTTCGAGCAGGCGCAAACCCTTAGCCATGCGCTCGATCTCGCTGAAACCGAGGCACAGGCTCATGCCGGGATGGGCAACGCAAATTACAACCTGGGACAGGTGGAGCAGGCGCTTCAGGAATATGAAAAGGCGCTGGCTATCAACCGTCGGCTTGGGAATCAACGCAACGAGGCAACCAATCTGGGGAGTCTGGCAAACTGCGCCAATTTTCTGGGCAATCTGGAACAGGCGTTAATTTATTACGATCAGGCATTGACGCTCAATGATAAAAATGTCGATCCACGCGGCAAGGCCATCAATCTGCTCAACGCGGGCAACGTCTATCATACGCAGGGTAATCTGCGCCGCGCACGGGAAAACTTTCAGCAGGCGCAGCAGATCAGCCATTCCATCGGGGATCGCCGCGTCGAGGGGTCTGCCCTGATCAACCTGGGAAACGCATCGGCCAGCCTGGGACAGTTCAATGACGCGCGTAGCGAACTGGAACAGGCGCTGGCGACCAGCCGTGCCATTGGTAATCGGCGCGGTGAGGGCATTGCGTTGGGCAATCTCGCCAGCACATATATCAATTTGGGCGACCATGACCTTGCTCTTGCTGCCATTGAACAAGCCCTTGCAATCTGTCGTGAGATTGGGATTCGTCAAATTGAAGCCTATTTCCTCGGCAGCTATGGACAGCTTTTGAGCTTGCGCCGCGACCCACGCGCTGGTGATGTGTTGCGACAGGCGGTGGCGTTGGCCGATTCGGTGCAAGACCCGTCGGCGCAAGCAGGCAACTCGATATTCCTTGCGTGGTTCTACCTGCGCACCAATCAACCGCAAGCTGTACTTGATCTCCTCACTCCCATCGCCAGTCATGATATTGATGAACACAGGCAGCGGTTGAAACTGTTCCAGAGTATTGCACTGCTTCAATTGCGAAAACCCGATGAAGCCAGAGAAATGGCGGCGCAATCGGCAAAAGATGGCGAGGCGATGCTCGTCAAAACGCCCCAACTCTATTCTGCCAAATATGACTGCGCCGTTGCACTGGCGGCATTGGCTGTGCTTGACCCCGCAAACCACGAACAACCGTTGGTGCGCGCCAGAGATATGATGGTCAATGCGCTCGAAAACTGCAAGGCTCCCGGCGTGATTGCGGATAGTATGGAATTACTGGGATTTATCGATCCCGATGGCAGGATTTTATCTGGTTTGGAAACCCTGCTTACAATCTCCTGAACATCTGGCTCCGGGGTTTCCAAAAGACTATCGTATCTTTCGTAATCCCGACGATATACACTCGCGGGAATCCATATATCACCGCTGCCTGGCAGAATAAAATAACGCGCCTGTCTCTTCGCACAGCCACGCCTTGCCAGAACGCGCGCACAGGCGCATAATCAGCGATTCATAAAATTTTAGTCAAGGAGACGCGCACTGTGTCTGCGCCAACCAAAAAAGAAATACAGATTGATCGTACCCTCCCTAGTCACGATATAACAAAACCAATGGATCGCGCCCCACACCGCGCCATGCTCCGCGCGATGGGACTGGGGGATGAAGACCTGCGTAAACCTTTTATTGGCGTTTCCAGCACATGGAACGAGGCTACGCCCTGTAACCTGCGGCTGGATGTATTGGCTGATCTCGCCAAAGAGGGCGTCACAGCAGCAGGTGGCACACCGCGCGAATTTGTGGCGATTGCCGTTTCCGATGCGATTGCGATGGGTCACGAAGGCATGAAGGCCAGCCTGATCAGCCGCGAAGTGATTGCCGACTCGATTGAATTGATGATGCGCGCACACCGTTACGATGGTTTGGTGGCGCTGGCAGGTTGCGACAAGAGTCTCCCCGGTTCGCTGATGGGGTTGGCGCGCGTGAATCTGCCCGGTATTTTTGTGTATGGCGGGAGCATTCAACCGGGACACTTTCACGGACGCGATGTAACCATTGTCGATGTGTATGAAGCGGTTGGCAAGGTCGCGGCAGGCACGATGACCGAGGCCGAACTCTATGAACTCGAATGCAGCGCATGTCCGGCAGCGGGGTCGTGTGGCGGTATGTTCACCGCCAACACCATGTCCAGCGT
>CAYSOC010000091.1:26075-26564 GCA_964432445.1 uncultured Anaerolineaceae bacterium | reverse complement strand
ATGAAGCTCGTCAAGAAAATATACGATGCGGACATCGCCATCAACGACGGCATGTTTAATGAAACGTTTCTGACTGCCTGCAAAGCTGGAAAGGTCGCGTCATTCCCTATGCAGGACTGGTTCCGGCAGTTTGGCATTGGGGCGTCAGTCAAGACTCCTGAAGAGGGACTCGGTAAGTGGAAAGTCGCGTTGCTGCCGCGCGCGGTGAAGGGCGGCATTCGCACGGCCAATTTCGGCGGAGCAAATACAGCTTCAACCAAATATACACAACACCCCAAAGAAGTTTCGGAATTCCTGGAATTCGCGCATATGACGATGGAAGGAGCGAGCGCCATCGCCAAATTCGGAAATACGCCGTCTTATCTACCTTATCTCAAAGGTGACGAGTTTCAGTCGCTGAAAGCGCCTATTTTTGGCGACCAGTTATATAACAAGGTCTGGGCAGAAGCGATCAAGCAGTATCCAACGCATTGGTACAAGTTGCCTGTG
>CAYSOC010000091.1:0-26065 GCA_964432445.1 uncultured Anaerolineaceae bacterium | reverse complement strand
AATGGGCGAAGTTGACGCGAAGATGCCTGACATCCTGAAGGGCAAAGTCGGTGTCGAAGAGGGCATGAAAGCGATTGGCGATACGGTCCGCAAGCTCAACGGGCGCTACCAGGGTTAGGCAATAGCATTCTTCCAGGCAGAAAAACACAATAACCTCCTCGCTCTGAACCCATATCAATCGGAACGAGGATGTCAGAGACTGTCTGAAAAGGATTGACCCCTATCCTCCCTTTCCCCGCAAGCAGGGAAAGGGAGGAGCAACGCACGATGGTCTGGAAGTCCCTCCTCGCCAGCGGGGAGGGATTTAGGGTGGGGTCTATTAAATTTCTCAGACTGTCTCTCAAGCGAACAGCGTGTTCCTGGACATGGCGAACAACGCCTTAAGCCGAAAGAGGTCATTGTCACTTAACATCTTGTGTTAAATAGATTGGTAACGTATAGAGTGAGATTCTGAATTCTGTGGAAACCGGACATTTAACCGCCTCGACCCAATCCCGCGAGCGCTCTATTTATAAGCCACGCCCGCGAGGTCTGCTTAAATATTGGCGTGAATATTTGTGCATTTCACCGTTTTTTATCCTGTTTGTCGTTTTTTTTGCCTATCCGATTGGCTGGTCGTTTTTGCTGAGTTTCCAGCGTTGGGATGGAATCGGTGAACCGGCTTGGGTTGGCCTTGATAATTACCAGTTTCTGCTGAACGATCCACTGACGTTCAAAGTCATCTCAAACACTGTTTTTCTGCTGCTTATACTGGTTCCATTGGGGCTATTGCTGCCGTTTTTGCTCGGCGTCATTCTTAACTTGCAATTTCTGAAATTTCGCGGCGGATTCCGGACGATTTTGTTCATGCCAGTAGTAACATCACTGGTGGTTATTGGCATTGTTTTCCGTTTTATCTTCGGCGGCGAATACGGTTGGTTGAACAGCGCATTGGCGACGATTGGATTGGGGCCATTTCCGTGGACGAAGGAGGCAGGTTGGGCCTATATTCCGCTCATTGTTCTAAGTATCTGGGGAGGCTTGGGTTACTACACACTAATCGTGTTGGGTGGCCTCCAATCCCTTGACACCGAAATCTTTGAGGCCGCGCGCATAGACGGCGCGAGTGAGGTGCAGATATTTTTTCGTGTTACCTTGCCACTCATGCGCCCGGTCATGGCGTTTTTGCTGATCAGTACAACGATTGGCGTCATGCGGTTGTTCAGCGAACCCTATAGCCTGTACCAGGGAGGACGTGGCCCGGATGACAATGCGCTGACGCCTGCTCTGCAAATATATCGGTCTGCATTCAGTGCCGGAAAGCGTTATGGCGACGCGGCGGCACTTGGTTTTCTGCTCAGTCTGGTGATTATTGTGATTTCAGTTATACAGTATCGCATTACGCGCAGCCGGGACGATTGACAAGGAAAAGTACATGGCAACAGTGCATTTGAATTCACGTCCTGGGGCAAAAGACATGGATCGGCAAGTTTATTGGAAGCGTATTGGCATTCGCGCCCTTCTTTACATTGTGCTGATAATCCTGAGCATCATGGCACTTGCTCCATTCTTCTTCGCCTTGTCTGGTTCACTGATGGCGCAAGGTGAAATCTTCTCAATAACGCCGCACTTTATTCCGCAACAGTTCTACTGGCAGAATTACGTCCAGTTATTTGAGCGCTTGCCATTTCTGACATACATGAAAAATAGCGCTTTTCTCTCGATCACCAACACATTAGGCGTTGTGTTCTTTTCCTCGTTGATCGGTTATGTGTTCGCCAAAAGGCGCTTTCCGGGACGAGACGCGCTCTTTGTTTTTGTATTGATCACCTCAACGTTGCCCGGCGGCGTGACCATTATCATTCCCTGGTATCTGCTGATGGTGAATCTCGGCTGGGTTAACACATTCCTGCCGCTGATCATTCCCTGGCTGGCTCCAGCGCTCAACATCTTCCTGATGCGCCAGTATATTCGCGCTGGCGTTCCAGATGAACTGCTCGATGCAGCTACCATTGATGGCTGCGGTATGTTCGGCATTTACTGGCGAATCGTTTTGCCACTCGTCAAGCCGGGGCTGGTGGTCATCGGGATATTGCAATTCATTACAGTCTGGAACGATTTCCTATTCAGTCTGCTCATCTTGCAGAAGGATCAAGTACGGACGGCGACTGTAGCGCTGACGCTTCTTGCGACGCGCAACGAACAGGCGACCCAATATGGACCACTGTTCGCAGGAATCGTGCTGGCGACATTGCCTACTATCCTGATCTTTTTCCTCTTCCAGCGAGTGCTGACGCAAGGGATTCTTTCAGGCGCTCTACGTGGCTGAATTCCACCATTTTGGCATCGCGGGACAATTAATACCAAACGAATAGAACAACCAGGTGAGTACAGAATGACAAAAGCTATATTTTATGAAGGCAATCAACGCTTCCGTTATGGAGAAAGCACGCCTGTTACACCCAAACCAGGCGAGGCGCAGATTCGTGTAGCCTACGGCGGTATCTGTGGCACTGATCTTCACATCTATCACGGAAATATGGATCGGCGTGTCACTACCCCACAGATAATCGGGCATGAAATCTCTGGCGTCGTTACAGCGCTAGGTTCGGGTGTGGAGGGAGTCAAGGTTGGGGATCGAGTGGCAATCATGCCGTTAGATACTGATCGCTGCCTGGAACGTGATGAGGCATACAGCCATATCTGCGAACACCTGAAGTTTATGGGAATTGACACGCCTGGTGGATTCCAGAGTTATTGGACTGTCCCGGCATATACGCTGCATCGCTTGCCTCCAGCACTCTCGCTAAAGCATGGGGCGTTGATCGAGCCGTTAGCGGTGGCTTGCCATGATGTGCGTATGGGACAAGTCAAGCCTGGAGAGACGGTAGTCGTGATGGGAGGTGGTCCAATCGGCACACTGATTGCACTGATTGCACAGTCTGTCGGAGCTAACGTGATCGTGTCGGAAATCAACCCCTATCGCCTTGAGTTCGCTCGTTCGCCGGGTATAGATACCGTGAATCCAAACGAAACAGACTTGCCCGCTTATGTGAACGACAAAACCGGTGGGCGCGGAGTTGATGTTGTCTTTGAGGTAACCGGGAGTAGCGCGGGTGCTGAAATAATGACTAAACTGCCACGCATTCGCGGGCGCATCGTTGTAGTAGGGATCGCCAGTAAGCCCGTACCAGTTGACTTGTTCCGCGTCTTCTGGCGCGAATTGAATTTGCAAGGGGCAAGGGTCTATGAGCATCAGGACTTTGATCGCGCGATTGAGTTGGCCGCCGATGGAAAGCTCGCATTAGACCGCATCATTAGCCAGGTGCGCCCGCTAGAGGAACTGCCGCAGGCTTTGGATATTCTCGAAAAAGGGGGCGATGTCATGAAGATTCTGCTAGAGGTAGACCCCGTATGACGACTGTAGCAGAGCTATTCCGGCTCGATGGCAAAGTAGCGCTTGTCACTGGCGCGCGCAGAGGAATGGGACGCGCGATGGCAGTTGCTTTGGCCGAAGCAGGCGCGGACATTATCGGGGTAAGCGCCTCACTGGAGGTTCACGGTAGCGCCATCGAAGCGGATGTTCAGGCGGCAGGAAAAAATTTCACTGGTTATTCGTGTGATTTTGCTGACCGTGACGCACTCTATGACTTCATTAACCGTGTCAAAAACGACTTTCCTGTGATTGATATCCTGGTCAACAACGCAGGGACTATTCTACGCAAACCAGCAGTGGAACATCCCGACAATTTCTGGGATAGGGTGATGGAAGTTAACCTGAGCGCACAATTCATTTTGAGTCGAGAGATTGGCAAGGGGATGATCCAGCGCCAGCGCGGGAAGATTATATTCACGGCTTCGCTGCTTACCTTTCAGGGTGGAATCAATGTTCCGGGATACGCAGCGAGTAAAGGGGGCGTTGGGCAACTTACGAAGGAACTCGCTAATGAGTGGGCTGCGCAGAATGTGCAGGTCAACGCTATCGCACCCGGCTACGTCAATACGGATAACACCGAGGCATTACGCAACGATCCGGTGCGCTCCAGGGCTATTCTGGATCGTATCCCGGCTGGACGCTGGGGTGAGCCAGAGGATTTCAAGGGGCCAATCGTATTTCTTGCATCAGACGCATCCAATTATGTCACAGGAACGATCCTGACCGTTGATGGTGGTTGGATGGGTCGTTAATGGTTCAGCTTTGTTCCGATAGTCAAAAACGGCAAATACAGTAAAGCCAAGCTGTCCCCTAGGAAAAAAGGGATTAGGGCTTGTGTGGAGATAGATCATGTCCGCGATTTTGGAAAGTTACAAGATAACACGCTTCCGATTACCACTCCGACGAGTCATAGGGGATTCGCAGGTTCGTCATGACAAAATATTCATCGCAACATTAGAACTGCGAACGCGCGATGGTCAGATAGGTCTGGGTTTCTTAAACGGATTTTACGTCCCTCCACTGGTCGAAATGGAGCGTATCTTTGAAGCAGAAGTCTGGCCCAAGCTCAAAGGCGAATCTATATTTCCGCGCCTCAACCGCCTGACTCGTCCACGCGGCGGCAATATCCGCGCCAACCTGTTCGATGAGCCACTCAACCAGGCACTGTGGGATTTGTACGGAAAAGAAGTTGATTTGCCCCTGTATCGGCTGTTAGGCGGTACAAATAACCGGGTTCGAGCCTATGCCAGCGGCCTCGACTTCCATCTGACAAGCGCAGAGGTTCACGACTTTTATACGGATGCGGTCAGGCACAAGTTCTCAGCCTTCAAAGTCAAAGTTGGTCATGCCGATCTGTCATGGGACATAGCTCGTCTGCGCGAAGTCTTGTCAGTAGTTGGCTCGGATGTCCCGCTGATGGCAGATGCGAATGAGGCATGGTCTCCCAAAGAAGCGATCCGCGCGCTTCATGCCTATCGAGATGCCGGGATTAATCTCCTCTGGATCGAAGACCCCTGCCTCCGTGACGATTACGAAGGGTTGGCACGTGTATGCGCCGAAGTACCTTTTGTGTTTGTCAACACAGGAGAATACCTCGATCTGCATGGTAAACGCCAGTTGCTGGAACATCGCGCAGCCGAGATTCTCAATCTACACGGGCGGGTGAGCGATGTCATGCACGCTGCATGGCTAGCTTCCGAGTACGGCATACCTGCATCGCTCGGCAATACGACCTGCGAAATTGGAGTCCATTTGGCGGCAGCCCTACCAGAAGTTGAATGGCTTGAAAATTCGTTTATTGGTTGGGATGCGTTGGTTACAGAACCCATCAGGTTCGAAAATGGATATGCTATCGCGCCTGACCGTCCCGGACATGGCCTGACGATCTCTGAGGCAGCCCGCGCCGAATTTGCCTCCCCCGATGGTATGTAAACATCTTGCCAAGCCGCCGACGCGCGACAGGCAACTTGATCCCTGGGAGGCACATATCCGCGAGATGGCGATCAATCCAATCTACTGCAAGGTATCGGTAACGGAGGAATGCAGTGGCTTTTATCGTCTGTAGAGGGAATTGACGAACTACAAGCGCGGCACATTTTTCAAAACGATAGCGCTTATTTCGCGGTTTCCCGTTCATAGAAAGTATTGGCATTCAGGCCGAATTCTGGCGCAATCAGGCTTTCCCTTACGCGCGGCTATCCAGAAACAGGCCGACAACCACACCAACAGCCGCGCCAATCGCCACCCATACTGCAATAGAATTCGTAGCAACACCAATCGCTGTACCTACGCCTACTCCAATTGCAATTGTTGATCCAAGACGCTTGGATGTCTCCTGGCGGACTTCGCTATTGGGTTCCCTGCTGCTCATAACTGGTTTCCTTTATACTTTGAAATTATGCCATTAGTGTACAGCGTGCTTTACAAAATGTCAAGTTAACTTGACATTTTTTTACAAATACTCAATCACCGCAGGGAGTGTCTAAAAGGATAGGACAGGATAAAATTGGAACATGAATCCAAACCGCCCTTACTGCAAAATGAATTTCAGAAACGTCGCAATGGGCGCACCAGAAGTGGAAGTCAACAGCATCGTTGCGGGACACGCGGACGACGCTATATATCTGAACCCAAACAAGCTGGCTATTCTGGTGAAATGCGCTTGCAAGCGGTGCGCATGTATGCCGATGGGATGAGTTTGCATCAGGTTTTTCGTCACCTGGGTGTGAGGGGCATTTTGAGACCGAATCAGGCAGCGGAATTGCATGGCTATGTGTTGTCCGCTTATGTTCAATCCCTGACATTTGGGTAAATACTTTAAAGGATTTTATGAATGACAAGCCAAAAATCGGCTCTTCTTGTGTATGGCGGTTGGGACGGACACCAACCCAGGGCAGGTGCGGAATTGTTCGCTGGTTGCCTTCAGGAAAGAGGTTATAGTGTTGAACTATCGGATACGCTTGATGCCTACCTCGATATTGAGAAACTTCGCACGTTGAGCCTTATCGTTCCTGTTTGGACAATGGGAACGATCACCAATGAACAGGCAACCGGGCTATTGCAGGCGGTGCGCGAAGGAGTCGGCTTGGCAGGCTGGCACGGCACAATGGCGGATTCTTTCCGCAACAACACGGAATATCAGTTCATGGTGGGCGGGCAATGGGTTGCTCATCCCGGCGGGATCATTGATTATGAGGTGAATATCGTCGATCACGACGATCCGATCACCGCAGGCATCTCTGATTTTCACATGCACTCGGAACAATATTACATGCACGTCGATCCGTCTAATCAGGTGCTGGCAACGACTACCTTCAGCGGCGAACACGCTTCATGGATCGAAGGGACGGTAATGCCAGTGATATGGAAACGTCGATGGGGGCAGGGGCGCGTTTTTTACTGTTCGCTAGGACACGTCAGAGCCGATTTCGATGTTCCTGAAGTCCGCGAGATTGTACTGCGCGGTATGTTATGGGCAAGCCGCTAACCGGAGGCTTGGCAGTATGGTCGTGTCAGGAATGAGTGGATGGCTTAAAGCAATGATCTAATACGGAGAGGCGACTAAGCGACTGTCTGAGAATGGGAGCGGAAATCGGCGGACATTTCCCCTGCCCATGCCTTCAAGCGTACTCACCCTCCCATTCGCCGTACTGCCGCTCCCCTCAGCCGTGTTTCAGCCTCCTCCGAGTGGGTCGAAGATGCCTCCCGCTTTTGTGGTCTGGTTTTTCGCCCTCTCTTTTCATCTGCCTAAACCTGTCCTCTCCGTTAACGGAGAGAGGATAGGGGTGAGGATAGGAAGCATTCATTTTCAGACGGTCTCTTGGCAAATAGCAACAACGTTGTGACTGCTATGAAATGAAAATGAAACGGGTTCCCCCAACGATATAGACCTTGCTGTACAGGAAAAACTCACGAAAAGGGCGCATATCGTGGACAACTATATATTCATCACAACAGATATTATCGATCCTGTTGTAGAGGAATATGCCAAAACTTTTTATGACCTTATTGGTGTGGAAGTTGTGGTATTGGATTGCGTCGGCTTCCTGCGGCATTTTCTGCACCTATTCCACAGACACCGCATGAAATTTCTGGATGCCTGTCAGTGGTTGGTCTTATTGGAGCCGGAAAGCGCTGTCAGCCAACCCCTCAAAGGAGTATTTCTAACCTTGCGGCAAGCCGCCGAAAGTGACTAGACTCCGAATCATTCTTTCGGTAATTGACCAATCGATCAAACCCCGAAAATGCCCCGATAAACCTTGCCAAATATCCTGTTTCGGCAAAATATACGAAAAATACCCTCTGGGTGAATTGCCGGGCTTTGGTACAACAACTTGCATAAAAATTCCACAAAAATTGTGTACACCTTGATGGACTGTTCACTAAAAAACCCATGATACTATTCCACCAATATTTTCGTCCCCTGGCGCTTTTTGCATTCACAAATTCTTTTAAACGTCTGAATCGTCCGCTGTGCTGTGGAGTCCAAACTCATGATGCGTCCTATACCACCCGAAGAGAATAAGCGCCCCTGGCTCGATGAACATGATTCATGCGCGCTGATAGCCAACGTCCGCAAGCACGGCAAACCCAGTCACGGCAATGTCAAGCGCACGCTGGAAGCACTGGGTAAAATGGGACACCGCACCGGGGAAGTCGCTGGCGAAGGCGATGGTTGCGGTTTGCTGACCGATATTCCGCGTCAGATTTGGGCGCACCAGTTGAAGGCGATTAATCAGCAGCCGGAACTGGTAGACGACCCGCATTTCTTCGTAATGCACCTGATGATTCCCCAACACACCGACCTCGCTATTATTGAACAAATCAAAGCGCTTGCAGAATTGAATGTGTTACAGATTTTGATTAGCCAGCCGGGGCGCGTCAAGTCGGAAATGCTTGGTCCGCTGGCACGGGCGCAGGAGCCGATTTTCTGGCAATTCGCTGGTTATGCGCCGGGACGTGATACCCGTGACGCCAATGCGCGCCTGTTTGATTTCCAGATGCAGGTCGAGCGTGATTTCCCGATCCACGTCGTATCGTGTAGCACCCATAGCGTTGTTTATAAGGTACGTGGCTTCACCGATACGCTGTATAAGTATTATCCCGACCTCCGCGACCCCGAATATATGTCCGTCATCACCATCGGACACTCCCGCTACAGTACAAATACCGAAACCGCCTTTGAACGTGTACAGCCTTTCTCTATCCTCGGACACAACGGCGAAATCAACACGATTGCGCGCCTCCGACAGGAAGCCCGGATGCTCGGTACACAGCTTGTACAAAGCGGCTCGGACTCGCAGGATTTGAACCGTTCGCTGGAAACGTTGATTCACCGCTATGGCTTCACGCTCATGGAAGCGATGGAGATTATGTTCCCGCCCGTACCGGGCGAAGCTGAAGCACTCTCGCCGGAAATTGCGCCACTGTATCGCCGCTATCGCATGGGATGGGGACCGTTCGCGCAGGGGCCAGCGGGACTGGTCACGCGCTATGGCGAAGAGTGCGTATTCAGCGTGGATGCGATGGGCTTGCGTCCGCTGTGGATGGGCGAAACCGAAAAGGATTACTATTTCTCCAGTGAACATGGCGTTGTTCCGCTGGAACACAACATCCGTGACCCGCGTCCGCTTGCGCCGGGTGAAAAAGTCGCGCTACAAATCCATCGTGGCTCAACTGTGAGAGTAATGACGGATCGTGAGATTCGTCAGGAAGTCGCCCGCCGCGCCCGTGCTTTCCGTCCGGTGACCGTGCGCAATAATATGGATACTCCGCAATGGCAGCCGCCAGAGCCTCCCGGCAGCATCGAAACATGGCGTGCCGCGACGGGCTGGTTCCGCAATGACCGCGATATTGCCGAAGCGATGGCAGACAACGCCGCTGATCCGATTGGATCACTCGGCTACGACGGCCCTTTGGCGATCCTCTCTAGTGATGGCGCGCGCAACCTTGCCGAGTTTTTCAAGGAAGCGGTTGCCGTCGTGACCAACCCCGCGATTGACCGCGAACGCGAAACCGAACACTTCAGCACCGAAGCGATTGTCGGTCCGCGTCCCTCCTTGCACCGCAACGACCCGGATCGGTTTATGCCGCCCGTTGCGCTTCGCCTGCCGATGCTTCTGGGTGGTGGCTTCGCAGGCGAACCGATTCTGCCATTGGCTGAATACGCCGAAGCAGCGGATAAATCCGGGACGCGCCTGCTGGAAGACCTGCTGGCGACCTTTGGTGCAACTGCGGTTCGTCTGAATGCGTCGATTGAGCCGGAAGAGACAGTGCAACAGGCAATCGCGCGACTCTGCGCCCACGCCGTTGATGCGGTACAGCGCGGCGCGCGTCTGGTGTTGCTCGACGATGCGCTGACCTTCCATGATGGCAACGGTTGGCTGGATGCGCACCTTGCGCTGGCTTCGGTAGATCGGGCGTTGCGCCTCGAAACCGATGATGATGGTGTCAGCTATCGCCGCCAGGCTGGATTGATCCTGCGTGCAGCGGGTATCCGCAATCTGCACGATATGATCCTTGCGGTGAGCCTCGGTGCAGATGCCGTTAACCCGTATATGCTGATTGAAACCGCTGTCGGGCGCACCGGAACGCCGGAAGAACGCCTCGGCCGGATGGTCAAGCTGGCGACTGCGATTGAGAAGGGCTTGCAGAAAGTCACCAGCACAATGGGCGTGCATGAATTGCGCGGCTATGGCAAGTCGTTCGCCAGCATTGGTCTGACCCATGATCTGAGTGAAGTGATGGGCTGCGTGAACTATGCAGGCGGCGAAGTTCGCGGTTTCGGCTGGGAATCGCTACAGGCAGAAGCCTATCGTCGCGGCGAACTGTTCCATACCAACGGTGTTCGTTTATCCAAAGAAACGCGCATCTATCCGCATATCTACAAAATGGCGGGACAGGTAGCGACGGGCGAAGTCGATTACACGGGCATGATGCAGCGCCTCGCGGAAATTGAACGGACAACCCCGGTGGCACTCCGTCATACGCTGGATTTCCGCTTCGATCAAAATAGCGAAGTCAGCCCGGATGATGTTGATCTCGGCGTCGGCGCGCATAGCCTGCCGTTCATCATCTCGTCCATGTCGTTCGGTTCACAGGGTGAAACGGCCTTCCGTGCCTATGCAGAGGCGGCGTTCCGGCTGGATATGTATAGCCTCAACGGTGAGGGCGGTGAAATCAAGGATATGCTTGGCAAGTATCCGAACCATCGTGGACAGCAGATCGCGTCCGGGCGCTTCGGGGTCAACGCCGAATTGATCAACTCGTCCTATCTGCTCGAAATCAAGGTGGGGCAGGGCGCGAAGCCAGGCGAAGGTGGACACCTGCCGGGTAAGAAAGTCACCGCGAAGGTGGCGGCGGCGCGTAACGCCTCCGTCGGCGTAGACCTGCTTTCGCCCTCGAACAACCACGACATTTATTCGATTGAAGACCTCGCGCAGTTCATCGAGGAACTCAAAACCAGCAACCCGCGCGTGAAAGTCGCCGTGAAAATCCCGGTTGTACCGGGCATCGGCGTGATCGCGGTAGGTGTTGCAAAGGCGAACGCCGATATTATCAACATCACGGGTTACGATGGTGGTACGGGTGCGGCACGTCAGCACTCGCTGAAGTATGTCGGCCTGCCTGCGGAAATCGGCGTGATGGAAGCGCACAAGGCGCTGCTTGCTTCCGGCCTGCGGGATCGCGTCGAACTCTGGTGCGACGGCGGCATGAAGGGCGGCGCGGATGTGGTCAAGATGACGCTCCTGGGCGCGAACCGTGTTGGCTTCGGTACAATGGCGATGGTGGCGATTGGCTGTACTATCTGTCGCAAGTGTCAGACTGATACCTGCCACGTCGGGATTGCAACACAGGTCGAAAACAAGGAACAGGCAATTGCACACGGCCTGAAAGCCTTCGAGCCACAAATTTTTGAGGATGCTGTCGCGCAACTGGAACAGCTTTTCGGCGCAATTGCGCAGGAAACCCGCGATATTGTTGCGCGCCTCGGCTACACGAATTTGCAGGAACTTGTCGGACGCGCCGACTTGCTGGAACAGGTACGCCTGTGCGATGAACTGGATATGTCCAGCCTGCTGCATGTTGCGCAGCGTCCCGCGAAGGCCAGTAACGCCAGAACTATCGGGCGCGCGCTCCGTCCACCGCGCAATCACCGTACCGCGATGATCTCTGATATGGTCATGGAGACGATGGTTGACGAAGGCGAAGATATGATCACCTATGAGGATGACGCCGCGAACAGCATGGATCGCGCCATTGGGACACATCTGGTCGGGGCGCTGGTGCGTCACTACGGGTTCGCCAATGGTCGCGCGCTTGGTTCCACGACGGTGATGCAAAACAAGCCGCATCCACGCCAGATCAATCTGAACTTCAACAGCAGCATTGTTCCCGGCAACGGCCTCGCTGCCTTTCACGGTTCGGATGTGAAGGTTGTTGTCGAAGGTGGTGCGCAGGATGGCTTGGGTAAGTGTTCCTTCGGCGGGCATGTGACCGTCCTCAAGGGCATGAACCATCGCGGTGAGCGTGTCGGTGGCAGCGTCGGCAAGAGCTTCGCCTATGGTGCGCAGAAGGGGACATTCATCATCCAGGGGAATGCCGATTCCCGCGCGGGGGTACGCCTTTCCGGTGCAGACCTGATTATCGGTGGCAAGATCACCGAGAAACTGCGCGATGACGCCGGATTCCTGGCCAGCCACGCTAACCTGAAGGGCTTCGCGTTTGAATACATGACCGCCGGGCGCGTGGTGGTTCTGGGCGACCCCGGCCCCTGGATTTGTAGCGGTATGACGGGCGGCGTGGTGTACCTGCACCTGCAACCGGAAATGGGATTCGATGAAGTGGCGATCAAGCGGCGTCTGGCGAAGGGGGCAAGCGTGAAAATTCTGCCCGTCTCTGCCAACGACCAGAAGAACCTGAACGATCTGCTCTGTGCCTACTATGATGCTTTGCTCAACGCCAACCAGCGCGAGAACGCCGCCGAAATTCTGGAGATTCTGGAACGCTGGCAGCAGGAATTTGTGAAGGTTGTCCCGGCGAACCAGCAGGTCGATCAGACCGTAGCGACGGAATAAACTTCACTCAATCTATAACTTCTCACTCGGAAAAGCCTGAGTGAGAAATTGATAATAGATTTTTTTGTATCTATTATTAAATCCTAATTATAAAATCGAAAAATAGATGCTATTTTTATATATCACTGAAAAGAGAAAAAAAATGGCAGTCCAAACAAAAACGATTAAAGTGTGTGGCTATCGTAGTAACATAGGTAATCCCCAAAGCTGGTGGGTAGATACAGGAATCTTTGTAACATCAATCAACAAATTGGAAATCGATGCAAGTAATTTTGGTAGTCCTATGCTACCGTGGCATCATACACCAGCAGGAGAGGTCAATAATACAACAAATCGGGATTGGCCTGAGACTTTAGCAAATCAAACAGGTGTTAAACCAGGAGATAATAACTGCTGGTTCGGATCATTAATTGGAAAAATTGGAAGAGATGGAAAAGCATTCTCCATAGGGAACGACAAGTCTTTTACTCCCGATATATCGGGTACACTGTTTCTTGGATATAACGATGGTGCAAATTTTGAAGATAATGATGGATATTGGAATGTACAAGTCAAATATGAACAATTTGTTCGGATTGCCTCTGATGGATATGGAACAGCAAACGTTTATGCGGATCGTATCAACACTTCTTTAGTGGATACGTGAGGGGTATTTCTGACAGTCCAACAAAGTGTTACCACATCTTTACAGTGGAATGCTACTGCCATCTCCAATTTGATAAGCGCCTTCGTTGACATCCAAAATCGCTTTTCTCAGGCAAATACAAATCGAGTTTTTAAAGAAGTATTCAGAGGTGTCGAAATACAGTTGACCGCAGAAGATGAGGCAGGTGAAGTATTTACAGATAATTTGATACGGTTTGGCACCAAAACCATGCAGACTACGGTTCCTAGAGCCGATGATCGTACATTTGGAAGAATAAATCCCGATCCTGCTATTGATTACTATAAAACACCCGCAACGAATAATTACGGCTTTTTGAATACGAATGACAAGGGTGTACAAAACACCATCATACACGAATTAGGTCACGTACTTGGTCGCCGTGCTGCATATGCAACCGGCTCTAAATATCGACTTCCATCTGCAAAAGGCATCAATATACCTGCTCCAGGTGCATTTCCTTATCCTGATGCTTCGGATGATATAGGAACGTTTTGGGAAAATAGTTCAGGAGATGCAAAAGAAAATATGGCCGATCATTTCTTAAATTGGGTTCGAAATACTTATGTTGGCATAGAGGGTGATATTGATAGCCCTACCGCACCTGTAACAAATGAACAGATACGTGCATCTCATTTTTGGTTAGGCCTTAGCTATGAACCTGTGCCAGGTACAACAGTTAATAGTGTTGGTATAATAGGATTCGCTCAAGGATCCGCAACTGACTTTGCGAGTTCAGAAACTATCCTTAGAAGATTTGGGCTAGGAGAGAATAATCCAGGCTGTACTTTCTAAATAATATGCCTATATAAGGAATAGATATGCTTATTTCAGGGTCAGTCTGGCGACTGCCAATAATCATTGTAGCCTGCACTATAAACATCAATCTACTTTCTATTACTCAACCCAATCCGCTTTTGAAGTTAGAAAAACTCTGGCAGTACGGCAAAGGTACAATCTATAGTTTTGACTGGTTGAACAACCAGTTGGTTTTGGCAACAAGTAGTGGAATCCAAGTAGCCGATGCTTCTTTGAAACCGCTAATGCAACTTGACGAAGGGGGTATTGTTGCCAGAGATAGCATTCTGGTATCTCCAAATGGTACTCAGATCGTCACACGAGATAGCAATAATTTACGTATCCGTGACTCAAAAACCGGAAAAATTCTGCACACGTTGGTGCATAATGGCCCTGTACTTAACTTTGCATGGCGACCAGACGGAAAAAGCATTGCTGTAGACAACTACGATACAACGTCCCAACGCTATAACGTTGCGTTATGGAGTGCTGAAACCGGGGAAACAATCAGGACGATTGGAAATTATGATGGCCGTATCGTTGCGTTAGCCTGGCACCCTGATGGAAACTTGCTGGCGGTCAATATAAATAAAAAGCAGATTATTATCGAAGATACCGACAATTCCAGATGGCTTCGCACGCTCAATTCTACTTCGCTGGTCACATCTCTTGCGTGGAGTCCTGACGGCAGCAAACTGGCAGGTAGTTTATTTAACGGGGTAAGCATCTGGCGCACCGACACCTTTGAACAGCGTGTTTTAGGAAGCTCGCATCGTTTTTATGCGACGTTGGCATGGAATGCGGATGGAACGCGGGTGGCGGGATCACTTGCGGACGGCGGCGTTGGAATCCTCAATATAGAGAATAACACTGTTGCTGTTTTGCCTGCGACAAACTCTGCGATGGACAATCTGGTAACACGAGTCGCGTGGCAGGGATCGGTGCTGGCAATCCTGGATAATGGTCGGCGACTCAATCTCTGGGATACTACCACCAATACAATCATTATCGGAAGTGACAGCTATACGGGTGATCTCCTTGATGCTGCTGTTTCCCCAAATGGTCAACAGGTGGCGCTACTATATGCTTATTCTGATCAAGTGATTGTATTGGATGGGTCAACGGGCATAATTAAACAAAATTTGCTCTTGCCGCCCGGCTATAATGGGCGAAATAGTAATCTGGGCTGGAACTCATCCAGCGATCAATTGGCAGTTGGAAACACTGTTTCGATTTTCAGTTACAACCTCACACCTGATTTAACACCTGCTTTGTCCAATCTTGGCAATTTTAACGAACCCGATTTCTCATGGCTTTCCAAGAATGAGTTGCTTATTGCTGATCACAAAGAAGATGCTGAAAAATTACTGTTTTTCGATTCCTATACTGGTAATCAAACCCGTACCGCAATTTCTGTTCCTGGTCTCCAACACATACAAGCCAGCCCGGATGGAAAACAAATTGCGCTCTATCGCCGTAATATATATCCCGACAAGGCTAGTGACAGCAGCATCACCACCCACCAGATTGATATTTTGAATTTACAGGATAATACAACCACTGTTTTGCAGATACCGACGGTGAGCAATCCTTCTGCCGTTCCTCTGGATGCGTTTCTCTGGTTGCCAGATGGCTCAGGACTGATTGGCATTTCCGGGGAAGGCACATTGTGGCGGTGGAATGTGAGTATAAACAAAGTAGAGATTATCCTTGCGGGTGAACCTCTCAGCGGCGGAACAAGGCCAGCAGATCGCTACACGATAAAAATCAACCCGCGTGGGGATTGGCTTCTTGTTGTAAATCAACGCGATGGACAAACAAATCTGCTCGATGTCACCAGCGGAAAAATACTGGTTGATCTCACTAGGCAAAATATTACAAAACCAGAATGGGTAGATAACGACAGCTTCATGGGCTATGATGGAACACTGAGTTTATGGCGGGTTTCTAAATAAATCATCTACTCGTCCTGTTACAGACGTCCCATTGATAACCAATACAAAGCGGGACGAGCAATTTAGCCCATCCCGCCTTATGTTTCCTCAACTTATCGTACTACGGAATTGAGTTGAGATAGCTGCGAATCGGGTTCGAGAAGGTAAAGCCCGATAGCTGATCCCAGTTCACGCTCCATGTCATAAAACCCGCCAGTGTCGGATAGCCGCTACTGTTCGCCATGCGGTACGCGCCACCGTAGGAAATTCCGCGCGCCAGATAGTTGAACGCCTGTTGCAACTGCGCAGGCGCAACGTAGCCGTTCCCCGCACCAGTAGCGGCAGGAACACCAACCGCAAGCTGGCCGGGCGACAGTGCCGGGAAGGTTTGCCCTGTACCCGCCACCGGGAAGCCACGCAGCAGCATATCGGTCATCGCCACGAGGAAATCTGGCCCGCCGTTGGTGTAATAGGCATTATCCAGTGCCATAATCGGACCGGAATTGTATAGCTGAACCGCAACGTAGTTTGTGAAACTGCGCGTTGCATAAATCACAGGCAACAACGATCCGGCGCGCCTGTCGCAGCTAATGCACGTCCCGCCATAGAACTGATAGCCAAGCTGCACGAAGAACGTCTCCATGCCATAGGTCAGCATGAAATTCGAGCCGAAGTGATTGCGAATGGTGGTGATCGCGGTGATCGTGTTGACCACTGTTTTCGAGGTCGGATTGGTGATGCTGGTGTCGCCCTGTTCCAGCACCAGGACATTTTGTTCCCAGTCGATATCCATGCCATCGAAACCATAGAGCGAAATGATATTCTGCATCGAGTTGATGAAATTGGTCGTCGCGGTTGGTGTATTCAAGGTGAACGTGCTGCCAACATAGCCGCCAACGGAAATCAACACCTTCTTGCCCCGGCTGTGCATCACGGCAATATCCGACTGGAATTCTGCCGTTGTACGCCCATAGGGGATAAACACCATTTCGCCATTCGGGGAACTCGGTCCCGGTTCGGCAAAGGAAACATTGATAATGTCAAAGTTGTTAGAAACCTGCGTCAGCGGGATAAACCCGGAACCGTTATCAAAATTGTGCCAATAGCCGATGATGATATGCTTGCCCGGTGGCTGGGTTGGGCCAGTGGTCGCCGTGCGCGTGAAGGTTGGGGACGGTCCCGCAGTTGTAGGTGGCTGGAAGGTCGGGACATTTGTATTGGTTGCGGTATTGGTGCGGGTCGCTGTCGGCTGATTGCCGCATACGCCGAGGTCTGTCCAGACATTGGCAGAACCGCCGGGAACATCGCCCTGTGTCCACCATTTCGCCTGCCACAGATGCCCGTTATAGGAAGCCTGATTCCCGTTGGTATAGATCGCTGTCGAATTCCACGCTGCTACGGAACAGCCAGTGTTACCTGTTGCTGTTGGGGTGTTGGTGCGGGTGTTTGTTGGCGTATTAGTGCGGGTAGAAGTAGGACCAACAGAGGTGTTCGTTCGGGTTGCCGTTGAGATAGGCGTATTCGTTCTCGTTGGTGTGTTGGTGGCGGGGACGGGTGTCCCGGATTGCAACTGCCACAGCGCGGGAACATTCGGCGGCTCCCAGCCAACCAGCGAGGTATGCGCCTGAAGACATTTATAAGTGCTGCCGTTGTAGGTCACGAGGGTATTAACCGCGTAAGCCGTGTTGGGTTGCCATGCCGGGGCTTGTGCCTGTGTAGGCGTGGCGGTAAAGATAACCACCACCAAAATAAGCAGAACGAGTAAAAAATCGCCTGGTTTGCGCATCTTGACGCTCCATAAAAATTTAATCGGGTGGCGACGAAATATTAAATTTGTGAGTCTGAATGAAAAGTGGGATGGTTATCAAATGTTAGTTAGTAATTGATGCTAACCAACATTTATATAGTATAGAAAGGTCTTTGTGTTTGTCAATGGGGTGGGAGCAGCTTCTAGGTGCAGGGCTGGTGTGCCTGCTGTTCATGATGAATGCTTACAAAAAGCCAACTGATCCGCAACGATAGCTAGACGGGTGTTCAGCCTACGCCGGGATGTACGGTACAAACTGCCGTATATTCAGGAGAACGCCCATATTGAATACAATCTCACGGTCTCATCATTTTTGGCACAGGTTATTGATGATGATTTGCATCCTGACATTGGGATTCAGCGGAAGCATCATTGCTACAACTGGAATCGGGCGTGCTACCCCGAACCCTGCCCGCGATTTCTTCACCTCGCCAGATGGCTCAATGTGCGCCATGCCATGCCTGTTCGGGATTCGTGCGGGATATACAACAGTGCGCGAAGCAGTTCAAATGATCCGCGCGCACCCATTGACGAAGACATTGATGTTCATACCGTCGCGTGGGTCCAAATACAATTACTTCAATGAACCTGCGGCATCCTTCATAGGTAACGCGGGACAAATTGTCTTTATCAAAATATACTCTTTTTATGAACTAACTAATTCCCGTCTCTTTGAAGTAAATTTTGATCCGCTGGATGAAATAATCAATGCTGTTCGTATTGGCTCATACATTGATGAAAATGCACAGAACATTCCTAAAATTCCTAATGCTTTACGGCGTGCATGGCAGAGTGCCACTTTCACAGCGATAGAGGAAATATTGCAAACCACTCCCAAAGCAACATCTCATTTCTTTGCTCTTGGGAGATTCAGCTATCCATATGCTATTTACCTCGAATCTTTTTACTTCAAAGGCGGATTGATCGTGACTCATTTTCCAGCCGAAGGAATAGCCCTCAATCGGCTGATTGATAAAAATCCCTTGAGTAGCCTTGTGATATTGGATATAGAATGGCACAAGGAGGATTTTGGGTCAATTCGTACTCTAAGACTATATAGCGGATATGCAGGAGGAAGTTTCATAGCAGACGGAACATGGCAACAATTCTGGCAACTTCACGATGATTTGCTGCGCGGAGTTTACCCGAACGTTCCAACCCTTTGATGTGAGGCGTTTGTCCAATAACTCGTTTTGCGGTAAAAATGTCATGTTAACCTGCATTCGCGGAGTTGATGAATGCCTACCCTTAATCCCAAACTTATCTCGAAAGATACGACGGATGTCGTCAACGACGCCGTTTCGCTCATGCGCAGCTATGGCAAGCGCACACTCTACCCGGAATTAATCCTGCTGGCACTCATCCGCCGCAAGGACACCGCCGCATGGCGCATTCTGCAATATTTCAAGGATAAGCGCGGCGTAGACCTCGACAAACTGGAGCGTACCGCGCGCATCTCTGCCGAAACCCGGCGCGATGTCGATGGCGACCTGCAATATCAGGCAGTGGATGGCGAGAAAATCCAGTTGAGCCGCCAGAGCATCATTGCGATGGATGAAGCCCTCAGCGTGGCGCAGGCGACCAATAACGTCTATATCGAGCCGGATCACCTCCTCGCTGTGATGGCAGAAAGCAAACTCAGCACGGCGTCTACATTGCGCCAGTTTGGGATCACACCGCAGGCGATGACGGAAATCATTGGTGGGCGTAGCGCTGCCCCAAGCGCCGTAACCGGATCGCCAACACCAGCCCCAAGCGGCGCAGTCAGCGATGTAGTGGCGCGCGTCAAACAGGGATCGGTGCGTGCGGTCTATTTCCGCGACGAACTGTTGAACACCCTGAAAAACATGCTTTCGCAGCGTGTGAATCGCCATGTCGTGCTACTCGGTGCGGATGGTGTCGGCAAGCGTTCGCTTGTGTATAGCCTGGGTTTGCTCATGGCAGAAGGAAAAGGCCCTGCCGGGTTGGGCAAGCTGATCACGGTAGATGAGGCGGCGTTGCTCGATAACCCGCAACAGGCGATCACTGCGGGGTTGAACCAGGCCAAAGGCGGCATCTTGTTCATCCCGCACATTGAACGATTCTTTGGCGCACAGATGCGCTCCGATTTGCAGAAAGCCTCGATTGGTCTGCAAAAGGCTCTCCTGGGCGATGACCCGGTTATCGTCGGAACAGCACCGGAGAGCGAATTCGATGCACGCATTTCGACCAGCGGTAATGCTGAAAAAATCCAGAAAATGCGCGTCTCGGAGCCAAGCGAAAGCGAAGCACTCGAAATTCTGAAAGTGATCGCGCCGCATATCGCACAGGATTATCAACTCAAAGTGAGCGATGAAGCGCTCAAGCAGGCAGTGACGCTTGCCAAGCGCTACATTACCGGGTCACCGCTTCCCCGCAGCGCAGAGCATTTGTTGCACCGTGCCGCCGCCAAAGTAACCGTCGCGCGTGGTTCCGATAAAACGCAGAATGAAATCCTCGATGGTGAAGATGTAACGCTGGCGTGTGCCGAAATTACCGGCATCCCGGTGGCGAAACTCGGCGCAGATGAACGCACAAAATATGCCAGTATGGTCGAACACCTCCATGAGCGCATTATCGGTCAGGAAGACGCAGTATTAGCGGTCAGTCGTGCGGTCAAAACGGCGCGCGTCGGCCTCAAAGACCCGAAGCGACCCACCGGCAGTTTCCTGTTTCTTGGCCCGTCCGGTGTCGGTAAGACGGAACTGGCGAAGGCGCTGGCAGAGTTCATGTTCGGCAGCGAGGAAATGCTGCTGGAAATTGATATGTCCGAATATATGGACGATGGCAGCGTGAACAAGCTGATCGGTGCGCCTCCGGGCTATGTCGGCTATGAAGGCGGCGGACAGTTGACGGATCGCGTGCGTCAGCAGCCGTATACCGTCGTATTGTTCGACGAAGTGGAAAAGGCTAATCAGCGCGTCCTCGACATTTTGCTACAAGTATTGGAAGCGGGACGCCTGACTGATGGACAGGGACGCCTGGCGACTTTTTCCGAGGCGGTGATCATCCTGACCAGCAACCTCGGTCATGAATACTTGCAGGATACCGACATCACCGAGGAAGACAAGGAAGGCGTGATGGATGAGGTGCGCAGCTTCTTCCGTCCCGAATTCCTGAACCGTCTCGATGATATTGTGATCTTCCATCCGCTGACACCCGATGACCTGAGCAAGATTCTTGGTTTGCTGCTCAAGAAGGAAACTTCGCTGGCAGATGCGCGCGGCCTGAAACTCGATTTCACCGACGCCGCGAAGGAATGGATGCTGGCGCAGAACGATCACCCGGAATGGGGCGCGCGTCCGTTGCGTCGTATCATCGGGCGTTCGGTGCGTGAGCCGCTTGCCGATTATCTGCTCACGGCGAACCCGCCCGCAGGCACAACGGTACGGATTGACGCGAGCGAGAATGCTACCGCGTTGACCTTCTCGACCATTGAGGGTGCAAAGGCATAAGACGATGCGGCGCGCGATACGTGGTTCGATGATTTTTCTGGCAGGATCGATTTCGGCGTTTCTGGGCTTGAGTATCAGCCTGCCGTCGGTCTGGTCGTTCGGGAAATTCGTTCGGATCGGGATCGCGCTTTCCGAGTTGCCCTGGATTCCGTTTCTGCTTGGTGTGGTTGCTATACGTGGCAGCCGGGGCAATCGCTGGAAAGTCGGCGGTTGGCTCGGTCTGATCGGGGCAACGCTCTCGCTGCGTCCGATTTTTCAATTGCAGAAAGCCGAACACCGCCACGAACGCGCGATGCGGGAAGGGCTAGGCAGCGACTATCTGACCCGGATTTCTCCGGCACTCAGACCGCTGATGCTCCCGTCGCGCCTGAATATTCCGGCGACCATCGCGCCGCGCTTGCGCTCTATGACGCAGGCAAAAATAACCCGCGATGTAGTCTATAGCCGCGTCGATGGGATTGAGTTGCACGGCGATCTGTACCAGCCAACCGCTGGTACTGCACCCTTTCCGCTTATCCTGAACGTTCATGGTGGTAGCTGGGAAGCAGGCGCGAAAGGCGAATTTTACGCGATGCACTGCCGCTGGCTGGCACGACAGGGTTACACCGTGTTCGATATAAACTATCGGCTCAGTCCGGTGGTGATGTGGCCGGGCCACCTGAGCGATGTCAAGCAGGCGATCCGCTGGCTGCGCGCGAATGCCAAAGATTTGGAAGTTGACCCAAATCGTATCGGTGTGATCGGGCGTTCGGCAGGCGCACATCTGGCGTTGATGGCGGCGTTCTGCCCGGACGATCCGCAGTTCCCGGAGCGGGAAGGGTTGTCTGTGCAGGATCGGGTGCAGGCGGTGGCTGCCATCTATCCACCAACAGATATGGATTTGTTGCAGGCGACGGTGGTGCGCGATCTGGCGTACTGGCTGGGCGTTTCGCAGGCAGACGCGCCGGATTTCTATCAACAGGCCAGCCCGCTGTATGCCGTTCGTGATGATGCTCCACCTGTGCTGTTGGCACATGGCGGTTTTGACAATCTGGTTGTGCCGGAACACTCGGCACGCTTGCATGGTCGGTTGCGGGAACTTGGCGTCCCGTCGGTTTACCTGTATTATCCCTGGGGGCGGCATGGGTTCGACTACAGTCTCGCAGGACTGGGCGGCCATATGTTGCAATATGATCTGGATCGTTTTTTGGCCTGGGCGCTGCGAGGAAGCACTGAATGAACGTATCGACTGCCGATAAAATTTTGCGCGCTATTGACGCTCTGACAGGTACAACCTGGCGGGATACCTTTCATGAGAACGAACTGATCGAACAATTGGGGATCAGCGCGCTCCTCTGGGAACAGGAATACGCGCCCGTCGTGAGCGGAATGCTCACTGAAAAGGAACGTCCTGCCGATGCGCCGGATTCTGGCGCACGCTATCGAGAGATTTTCGAGCGGGCGGGCGAAGGCGAATATCGTCTGACCGATTACGGAAAATCACTCATGGATCAGACCTTCAAGCATGGCGCGCGTGCCTCGGAGACGGTTGAACTGCCGCGTGTCGAACCTGCCCCGGAAGAGCCGATGGACGGCCTGCGCGCGTGGCAATCGGCGGTGGTGCGTATGTGGAGCAATTCTACCGATACCTTCGCGGAACTCAGCCTCGGTTGGCTGCCGCCAGAATCGGACGACGCGCCCTGGATTGCCCGGCTCTACTGCGGGGATCGTTCCGAAGAGGGCTGGATCGAAGATGTACAGGTGATCAAGGCCAATTCCGCACAGCAAGCCTTGCAACGGCTCTGGGATCGGGCGAAAGCACGTCATGGATTGTTCAAGGATGATCCGCGCTTGCCGATCAAAGCACCGACAGATTACCCCTCGGATTTGTGGCTATCTGTAGCCGAACGCGCCCTGATTGATCGGGCAATCCTCGCGCTCAAACGTAAAGCGCCTAAAACCGCCATGCGTCTGATCTACCACCCGGATCGGCGTCCCGGCGAACGTTGGGTCGCAGTGCTGCACCCGTTCAGCGTCGAACCGCCAGAAGCGGTATTGCATGAAGTCAGCGCGGGGACACTGGCGCAAACCCTGAATAGCCTGCTACACGAAGTCGATGTACGCTTCAAAACAGGCGAACTGGAACAGCAGATCGATCCCGACTTGCTGGATTTGATGGAACGCAAAACTGACCTGGGCGTAGCGCGTTCGCGCCTGATTGGGCGCAAGACCATCACCGAAGAAGATGCCCACCCCACCGCAGACACGGAAACACCTGATGAAGATTGAGTTCGGAACAGACGGGATACGCGGCGTAGCAGGGATAGCTCCGCTCGACCCGGTATCAATTTTGAAGATAGGCCGCGCGCTTGGTAAATGGGCAGCACGGCGCGAAAACCCAACAGTGGTGATCGGGCGCGATACGCGCATTAGCGGCGGGATGATCGGTCATGCCCTGATTGCCGGGTTGCTGGCGGAAGGCGTCAACGTCACCGATGCGGGCATGATTTCCACGCCGGGGCTTTCATACCTCGTACACACAATGCAGTTTTCAGTTGGTGTGGTGATTAGCGCCAGCCATAACCCGGTGGATCAGAACGGGATCAAACTGTTTGGTGGCGATGGCTTCAAATTAAGTGACGAAGCCGAAGCCGAGATCGAAAACCTGATTGAATCGATCAATCTGGACGAAACAGCGGTCACCTTCGGGTCGCTCAAGGTTGCCGACTTCACAGCGCAGTATGCCGCATTCCTGAGCGAACGCCTCGAAGGGGCGCTACAGGGTATTTCCGTTGTGCTGGATTGCGCGAACGGTGCAGCCTCACACATCGCGCCGATGGCTTTTCGGCAGGCAGGAGCATCGGTTCACCCTCTCAAGCACGAACCGAACGGCATGAATATCAACGTTCATGCGGGATCGGAATTTGTCCGGCGGGATCGTTCGGCGCTGCTTTCTGCGATTCGTGGCACTGATGCCGATCTGGGTATTGCCTTCGATGGCGACGCGGATCGTTGTGTGATTGTTACGCCGGACGGCATGTTGATCGATGGCGATCATATCCTCGGCATTCTGGCGGCGCACCTCAAGGCAGCCGATAAATTGCCAGGGCTTTCCGTCGTGGCAACCGATATGAGCAACAGCGGTCTTGAATATTATCTCGCCACGCAGGGCATCACGTTGATCCGTACCAAAGTCGGGGATCGCTATGTGATGGAGAAGATGCGCGCCAATGACTATATCCTCGGCGGCGAACAGGCCGGACATATCATCCTGCTCAGTCCCGGTTTCACCTCTGGGGATGGTATCTATGCCGGGATGCTGGTCGCGGCGCTGGCTGCCGCTGCTAAACGCAACAACAGTACCCTGACAGCGCTGGCACAACAAATCCCACGTTATCCACAGGTGATCGCCAACGCCCACCTGAGCCACAAAATCGACCTGAAAAACGTCACTGGCCTGAACGATGCGATCAATGCCGCACTGGAAGCCTTCGAGCAGAAGGGGCGCGTCAATATCCGGTTCAGCGGTACGGAGCCAAACCTGTTGCGTGCGATGGTCGAAGGTGGTCCCGCCAGCGCTATGTCCGATGTGGTCGGGCGCGCGGTTGGGTTGTGCAAGCTGGTGGCAGAGGCAACACACACCGAAAATCCGGTGATTGATGTGATTGACTGCGTAACCGGAGCGCCTGTCTCGACCTGAAGGCGAACGTAACAATAAAACCCGGCGCTGAAGCACCGGGTTACATTGCACCCATACCGGATTCTAATTCTATTTCTTCACCGATACCCGCACCGCCTCATGGATCAGCGGCACGAGTTTTTCCGGCTGTATATCTGCCGTTGTGCGGATTGGAACGTAGCGCACCTGTCTCATGCCGGGGTTCGCTTGTAATAACCCCTTTGGATCGTTTATCAGAACCCCATGCTCAAAGCCCAGATCAACGCGATCTTCTTTAGGCGCAATGAAACAGACATAAACGGTTTTTTGTTGTGATGCCACCCGATAGCCAATGAGCCGCCAACCAAATGTAACGCGCTCCTCCTCCACACTGATCGTCTTTTTGATCAACTCGCGGAGTTCCGTCGCCAGAATCTGGATTTCGATGGGATAGCCAGAGAGGAATTGCTCCGGCGTCATCGTTGGCTTTTCCTGTTTCTTTCGGGTGGGCATGGTGATCTATTCCTCTTCGTCCAGACGCAGGATCGCCATAAATGCTTCCTGCGGGACTTCCACTGTGCCGATCATCTTCATGCGGCGCTTGCCTTTTTTCTGCTTTTCGAGCAGTTTTTTCTTGCGCGAGATGTCCCCACCATAGCACTTGGAAAGTACGTCCTTACGGAGCGCTTTCACGTCGGCACGGCTGATGATCTTGCCGCCCACAGCGGCCTGTACCGGGATCACAAACTGCTGGCGCGGGATGAGTTCTTTCAGCTTGCTCACCAGCTTTTGCCCCTTGTGATAGGCGTTGTCCTTGTGAACAATCATCGAAAGGGCGTCAACGGGCGCAGCGTTTACCAATACATCCAGTTTCACCAGATTTTCCGGTTTATAGGAATCGAACTGATAATCCAGACTCGCGTAACCTTTGGTCATGGATTTCAGGCGATCATAGAAGTCGATAATCAGTTCTGCCAGCGGAATCTTATAGGTGATCAGGACGCGGGTCTTATCCAGATATTCCATGCTGATATATTCGCCACGCTTGCCCGTGACCAATTCCATAATCGGGCCAATGAAGGTATCTGGCGAGAACACCTGAATCTTCATCCAGGGTTCGTGAATCTCTGCGACATCGCCCATATCCGGCAATTCGGCGGGACTGTCGATGATGATCTGTTCGCCAGAACGCATCGTGACCTGATATTCCACACTTGGCGCTGTCGCCAGAATATCAAGGTCATATTCGCGTTCGAGTCG
>CAYSOC010000090.1:0-26661 GCA_964432445.1 uncultured Anaerolineaceae bacterium | reverse complement strand
CGTTGCGGATATTGCACGCCCGCACATGGCGGCACTCCTCACCCTGCACGATGAAAGCATCAACCTTGCCGTACTGGAAAATACCGAAGTGATTTACATTGATCACATGAGCAGTTCGCAGCCGCTCGGCGTCCATGTCAAGGTCGGCAAGCGGGCGCAAATTTCCTGCACCGCGCTGGGCAAGGCGATGTTAGCAAACATGCCGCCTACCGATCAGGAAATTTTGATCGGCAAAATCAAACTGGAAAAAATAACCGTCCATAGTATCGGGACGCTTGCCGAACTCCGCGCTGATCTGGAATTGACGCGGCGGCGTGGTTTCGCGCTGGATGATGAAGAAAACGAACTCGGCGGGCGTTGCGTCAGCAGCCCGATTTTCGACTGGACAGGGCGCGTCGTGGCAGGGATTAGTCTCTCTGCGCCCGTGCAGCGCTTCACGACAGATTTGATCGATTCCTATGGAGCAGATGTGGCCGAGACAGCAGCGGCAATCTCGCGGGATATGGGGTGGCGAGAAGTTTCCAATCGCTAAAGTTATATTAGAAATCTGGCAGTTGCGCACCTCTGAAAAACTCTTATACGTAATGGTCTGTATCGAGATGAGGATATATGACCATGTACCACTATTCACACGAACCGCGCTACTATCATCGCCGCCATAAAATGGGCTGGCCTGCGATTCTGTTTGGTTTGCTACTGCTGGCGTTCCTCGCTGGCCCCATTTTTTCGCTGGTGGGTTTCGTGATCAAGATCGCGTTCGGGTTGCTGCCCTTCATCATCATTGGTGGTCTGATCGCGTTCGGTGTGCGGGCGCTGGTTCAGGGACACGGCGAATGGCATCAGTTCCGCGATGAGTTTCAGGATCGGTTCAAAGAAGAATCGAAGCGCTGGAAGGACTATCGGTACTATCGCAAATCGGATAGCAAAGAAGAGGATAACACCGAGGTTTATCATATCTGACTGGACAACCAGCCATCCCCGGATAAGCAAATAAAAACTCCCGATACTATGATGAGTACCGGGAGTTTTGTTTTCAGGCATGTGACCCGGCGCTAAAGCACCGGGCTAAACCCAAAGAGTATATAACAGCCTGAGAAGAAATTAACGTTCGCTCAACTCCAATGGCATCCTCAGACGTTTGATAAAACCCGCGCCTGCAACCCTGATTTTGGGTTTAGCGCGGTGTCTTTAGCCCCGCGTTCCGGGGCTATTTCTATTACTGGCTGCGCTGGTTGTTCAGACCAGAGTTGCCCAGCAGCGGTGACTGGCTTTGTCCATCCTGCGTAAGCTGTGAAACAGCGTTGCCTGCGCTCAGGTTTGCCTGATACAGATTCAACTTTCCATCGGCGCTCTGTCCCGTGAAGACGAGAACGGTATTCGCGCAGCTATAAGCGGGTTGGAAGAACTCCACATCCTCGCTCTTTGTGATTTGCGTTGAACGTGCATTGGCGACTGTCATTGTGAAAATCTGGCGCTTGCCATTGACCTTTTGCGCATAGGCGATAGATTGGCCGTTGTTCGACCACGCAAAGGTATCGCGTTCAGCGTCTACATCCGCGAGTTTGCGCTCGGTAGCGTTCGCAGGCGTAAACAAGACAAGTTCGCGCCCGTTACTTCCGGCGCGTGTATAGGCGAGTAGTCCATTTGCTGACCACATCGGATAGCGGTTATCGGTTCCCTTGCCAGCCTGCACGACCCGGTTATTGGAAACGGTAATCACGTAAATCAGCCGGACATTGTTGGCATCGACGCCTTCAAACGCGATTTGCGATCCGTTGGATGACCATGCCGGATTCGCCGCTGTCAGGTTGTCTGGTCCGATGATCTTTTCGGTGTTGCTCTGGATGTTGAATGTAGCAACCTGTGCCTTATTTCCATCGCTGACAATGTAGGTCAGGTTGCCACCCAATCCCCACGCGGGCGAGGTGCGGTTGCGCCCATCGGAAGGAGTAACGCGCCGATTTTGCTTCCCATCGCTGCTCGAAATATAAATCTCGACAGGCATACTCTGGACGCGCAATTCATAGGCGAACCACTTGCTATCTTGCGAACGTGCCGACGCGCCGACTGTCCCCACCTCTGGTTTTGCAATTGATATGGCTGCGGTGCTGGACGGCGTATTTGAGACGGTCAGACGATTGAGTATGCGTCTCCCGCTGAAATAGGATACCGAACTATCGCAGAACGAACCGCCAACTGCTACCGGGAACGGTGTCGAAGTGGCCGTGAAGGTTGGTGTAATCGTCGGCGTCCGGGTGGCGGTATTGGTCGCCGCCGGGGTGTTTGTCAGCGTGTTGGTGGCGGTGCTGGTCGGCAGTGCCGTATTGGTTGGTAGTGGCGTGTTGGTTGGCAGCGGCGTGAAGGTTGGGAACGGTGTATACGTCGGAAGTGGCGTATACGTCGGATACATTGTCGCCGATGGGATCACATCCGGCACAGCCGTTTTGGAAGCCGTAGCGGTACGGCTTGGCGTATTGGACGGTGTGAACGTCGGGAATGGCGTATACGTCGGATACTTCGTAAAGGTCGGGTAGGGCGTGTACGTCGGATATTTGGTAGAGGTTGCTACAGGCGTTCCTGATGGAGACGCAGAGGCAGTTGCCGTCTCGGTAGACGTTGCGCTTGGCTCTGATGTGTTTGTCGCTGTTCCTGTTGGCGCTGCCGTATCTGTCGGTGGAAGCGTCGGCGGTTGTGTGTATGTCGGATAGGGTGTATACGTCGGGCGATCCGTCGCGGTTTCACTCGGTGCGGCAGTTTCCGACGGTGCGGCAGTCCCGGTTTCAGTAGACGTTGCACTCGCTTCTGGTGTGTCCGAAGGCGTGAATGTCGGTTGCGCTGTATCCGTTGGTGTCAGCGATGGATAGGGTGTATAGGTCGGGTAGGGCGTATAGGTTGGATAGGCCGTTTGCGTTTCTGTCGGCGTCTCGGTTGGTGTTTCAGTTGGCGTGATCGATGGGGTAAAGGTCAGCGTTACTGTTGGCGGAATCGTCGGATAGGGCGTATAGGTTGGATACGGTGTATAGGTTGGAAGTGGCGTACCTGTCGGCGTTTCGGTAGGTGTACCCGATGGCGTAAAGGTCAACGTCGGCGGTTGTGTGTAGGTCGGGTAGGGCGTATAGGTTGGATAGGCCGTTTGCGTCGCAGTGCTGGCTTCCGTGCCTGTCGGCGACGCAGTGGGTTCAAGTGCTTTCGTAGCTGTCTGCGCCAGTCCCGCCGCCAGTGTCTGGATAAGAGCCGTTCCGGTAAGTTCTGGCGTTTGGCTCGGCGGAATCTCGGTAGCCGAAGCGGTGGCAGTAGCGGTTTCTGGTGCGAGTGTTGTAGCGGGTGGCTGTGTTAGTGTTGCCGACGGTGTGAAACTCGCCGTGAAGGTTGGGAACGGTGTATATGTCGGATACGGCGTATACGTCGGTGCTGGCGTGTAGCTCGGCACTCTGGTAAATGTCGGATAAGGTGTGTAGGTTGGCACGCGCGTACTGGTAGCAGGTTTTGTCGGTGTTGCTGTAATTGTCCCGGCGGCGCGGCGTGTCGCTGTGTTTGCAGCGATAGCGGTAAATGTCGCGCCAATCCGTCCACTGGCATCCAGCGTCCCAATCGGGGAAGGCGTGAAAGTGACGCGCGTTTGTGTCGACACAACGGTGTCGGGTGGACGGGTCGCCGCTGTGGTAGCCGGGGCAGTTGCGAGAGCAGTAGAAGCACCTGCGGTATTCTGCGCGCGTTTTGTCGCCGTATTCCCTGCAATTGCCGTGAATGTTGCTGCAATGCGCCCGCTGGCGTCCAGCGTTCCAGCCGCTGTAGCTGGCGCGCGTGTTTGAGTGGCTGCAACTGTAGCCGGAGCGGTTACTGGTATCGTCGTCGGAATGGGCGTTATTTGTGCGCGGCGTGTTGCCGTGTTTGCAGCAACCGCCGTAAATGTCGCGTAAATGCGCTCGCTCGGTTCAAGGGTTGTTGCGGCGGCTGTTGCCGGGGCGGGTGTCCGGCTGATAGCTACCGGAGAGGTTGTTGCCCCTGTTGTTCCACCAGCAATTGGCGTAAACGTTGCTGTTCTGGCAGGCGTATTGGTTTGAGTTGGCGGGGTGGTTGCGTTGACCGTAGCAGGCGAGGTCGCCACCTGCGTAGCCAGACGTGTAGTGACTGCCGTAGCAGGTTGGGTTGCGATCCGGGTAGGAGCAACTGTTGAGGGTACGACTGGCAACGTTGCGACTTGGGTTGCACGCTGCGTGCCAATTGCCGTTGCTGGCAGAGTTGCTGCCTGGGTCACCCGTTGGGTACTGAGCGCCGTAGCGGGCAACGTTGCCGCCTGGGTTGCTACATGGGTCACAATGGCCGAGGTTGGCGTAACGGGTTGTGCATCCGGTTGGGTGGCACGCGCAGTTACGGCCTGAGTCGCACGTTGGGTACTAATTGCGGTTGCCGCTTGCGTTACGACGCGGGTGGCAATGGCTGAGGTAGGTGTAACGGGTTGTGCGTCTGGCTGAGTTGCACGCGCGGTTACGGCCTGAGTCGCGCGTTGGGTACTAATTGCGGTTGCCGCTTGTGTTACGACACGGGTAGCAATGGTAGTCGCAGCCTGCGTAGCCTGTTGCGTACCGAGCGCTGTTGCAGGCAGGGTCGCAACTTGCGTTGCAGCGTGTGTCGCCACCTGCGTAGCCGCTACGGTGGCATGTACTGGTTCAGTGCTGACTGCCGGGCTTGTGCTTGTAATAACGGCTGGCGTCGGGGTTGCGTTCCCACCCCCACCAGAACCGGAAGTAAACAATATAACAAGGCAAATCGGGACGAACAACGCGACAGCAAGGATTGCAATCGCCTCATACCGTCTTAATCCCTGTGGCGTCATGAAGACATTCGCTCCTTGAGGGAATTCCAATAAAACAATCCGAAGCCAAGTATATCAAAGCACACGCAATAAGTCCCAAACAAATTCGCTATGTACAACGTATGCCCATGTTTTCCAAAACCTTGATGATTATCACAAAATAGCAGGATTACTATCAGATAAAATATCGGGGAAATACGTATCATGCTAAGATGATCGGTCTGTAAGAGAATTAAAGTGGGAGCAGATTCATGTCCACTGTACCTGGTAGTATTGCCGCGCGACTGTTCATTGGAATCGGAATTTTTTTCGGATTGCCTTTGCTTGCGTGGGGGTTGGATGATATTACATTTTTCTTCGCGCATCCAGTGCGATTTCTTTACGTTGTTTTTGTGATCTTCTTGCAGCTAATTACCACCCTCGCAATGCCTTCGGTGGGACTCAATCGCGGGACGGTGAAAACGGCGGCTCCACAACAGCGCCTCTCCCTATTGCTTTTGCAGTTGCTTCCACTCAGTATCCTGTTGATTGCCCCATTTGGGGATCGCCGTGAATGGATGGCACTACCGGAAAGCCCACTCCTGCGACTCATCGGCATTGGCCTGTTCATGGCCGGGATGATCCTGGTACTACTGGCAGAGGCTACGCTTGGTCGGCAGTTTAGCGTACAGGTTGTCATACAGGAAGAGCATCAGCTTATCACCAACGGGCTATATCGCTACCTGCGCCACCCGCGCTATTTCGCCATCATCCTTTTCACAATCGGTCTGTCGCTCACTTTTCGTTCGTGGTTGTCGCTGATTGTCGTTGCGGCGTTAATCGTCGTACTGTTGCGGCGCATTCAGGACGAGGAAACGCTTTTAGAGCAGGAATTCGGAGACGATTGGCGCATCTATACCAAATCATCGTGGCGTATCCTTCCATTTGTTTATTGATCATTTGTGGCTGTGTGGTGCTGCCTGTTTTGCGGGACGATCAGAATCTCGTCCCGCATGAGGTTAGCCTGTGTGCTTTATGAAGTCGCCTGAAAATGCTTCCGCGTAAAGAAAACAGGCAGCATTACCAGCAAATACAAGCCGATATTCAGGGCTACATTCAGATAAACACGGAAGTATGCCGAGAAAGAGGTATCTACGACAAACCATAACGTCATCCCGGTGATAATGCACACCCACGCCCATCGCTCCTTCTTTTTATAGGGGATGTGCGCGATAAACCCGATGAACACGCCCCAGCCTGCAACGGTCATCCCCAGGACAGCATAAATCCACTGCTGAAATGCTCTGATTTGTTCGCTCACAATCTCTGTATTCCAGAACGCTGCATTCACCGGATTATTCATAACAGCGTCGAAGAAAGGCGTCTGAGAGAAAAATGTCATGATTAGTCCAAGCCCTGTGATCCCGACACTGGCAATGAGCAGCCATCGCTGCCAGAAACTAAAGGTATTCATTCCGTAAAACTCCTCTGCAAAGTGATATTTGCAGTATCGGGAATATCCTGCTGCCATCTCCACCATATACGCTGCCATTTACTGCCAAAGCCCTGTCTTGATGTATTTTTGATACCTTCGCCGTCAACATTTATGCCCAATTTACCTGCACCGGGCGTATAACAAGCCTGTTGTTTCATTCGGGGTTTCTATCAATGGACATTCTGATGGCGGGTTTGCTTGCACTGTTTGCGGTGCTGTCGTGGGGTTTTATCAAGTTGTGTGAACGGGTGCAATCATGACAGTGTTGTATCTGGTTGGCCTGCTGCTTTCGCTTGGCTTGCTGGTCTATCTGTTTGTGGCGCTGCTCAGGCCGGAGGCATTCTAACATGATGAATATCAATGGCTGGCTGCAAATTATCCTCTATTTCGTAGTGCTGTTCGTGCTGGTCAAGCCAGTTGGCTTGTACATGGCGCACGTCTATGAAAACAAGCCGATCATTCTGGATCGGATATTTGGCCCGTTCGAGCGCTTGCTGTATCGTGTCAGTGGCACGCGCCACGACGAGGAAATGAACTGGAAAACCTACGCGCTGGCGATGCTGGTTTTCAATGTAATTGGCATTGTGGTGGTCTATCTGTTGCAGCGTTTGCAGCATATCCTGCCGCTGAATCCACAGAATCTCGGCGCAGTTTCACCAGATTCGTCGTTCAATACAGCCGTCAGTTTTGGGACAAACACCAACTGGCAGGGCTATGGCGGCGAAGTCACCATGAGCTATCTGACGCAGATGCTCGGCCTTGCGGTGCAGAACTTCGTTTCGGCGGCGTCGGGTATCGCGGTGCTGATTGCGTTGATTCGTGGCCTGGCGCGGCGCACCACCGAAAATATCGGCAATTTCTGGGTAGATATGGTACGCACCACCCTCTATATACTATTGCCGATGTCGCTGATTTTCGCGGTGGTGTTGGTCTGGCAGGGTGTACCGCAGACATTCAATAGCTATAAAACTGTGCCACTGGTACAGGCTCAGAGCTATGACGTGCCTGTGCTGGATGCAAATGGCAACCCGGTGAAAGATGCGAACGGGAATCCGACGGTGCAGAGCGTCCCGGTGACGCAGCAGATTTTGCCGCTTGGCCCGGTGGCCTCGCAGCTTGCGATCAAGCAACTGGGGACGAATGGTGGAGGTTACTTTAATGCCAACTCTGCACATCCCTATGAGAATCCAACGCCGCTCAGTAACTTTCTGGAAATGCTGGCGATCCTGTTGATTCCGGCGGCGCTCTGCTACACCTTCGGCAAGATGGTGGGCGATACGCGCCAGGGATGGGCAGTCCTGATTGCAATGACAATCATTTTGGTGGCGTTGCTTGGGGTAGCAATCTTTGCCGAACAAGGCGGCAACCCGGCATTTGCAAAGATGGGGCTGGATCAGGCTGTCAGCGATAAACAATCTGGCGGCAACATGGAAGGCAAGGAAACGCGCTATGGCATCGCCAACTCTGTATTGTGGGCGACGGTGACTTCGGCGGCCTCGAATGGTTCGGTTAACTCGATGCACGATTCGTATACGCCGCTTGGCGGACTCGTGCCGCTGTGGAATATCCAGTTGGGTGAAATCATCTTCGGTGGCGTTGGCTCCGGTCTGTATGGCATGTTGATCTACGCGATTATTGCGGTGTTTGTCGCCGGGTTGATGGTTGGACGCACGCCGGAATATCTCAGCAAGAAGATCGAAGTCTATGAGATGAAGATGGCTTCGCTGGTGATCCTTGTGCCACCCGTGTTGATCCTGATCGGGACGGCGATTGCTGTAGTCACCGCGCCGGGCAGGGCGGGCGTCTATAACCCCGGCCCACATGGGTTCAGCGAGATTCTGTATGCGTTCTCGTCGGCGGCAGGCAACAACGGCAGCGGATTCGCCGGACTTGGCGCAAATAGCCCGTTCTATAACATCATGCTGGCAGCAGCGATGTTCTTCGGGCGCTACTGGATCACGATTCCCGTATTGGCAATTGCCGGGTCACTGGCGCGCAAGAAGACCGTCCCTGCGAGTTCCGGCACATTGCCGACGCACAATACGCTGTTTATCGCCATGTTGATCGGGGTGGTGATCATTGTCGGTGCGCTCACATTCCTGCCCGCGCTGGCGCTTGGCCCAATCGTTGAACACCTGATCATGATCGGAGCATAACATCATGACTATCGAACTAAAAGCCAAATCGCGCCCGCTGTTTGATCCGCCGATTGTACGTCGGGCCATTATCGAATCGGTTCTCAAACTTAATCCGCGCCACCAGCTTAAAAACCCGGTGATGTTCATCGTAGAAGTTGGCAGCGCCTTAACGACACTCCTGTTCATATCCGCGTTGATTGGACAGGGCGAAGCGCCCGCCGGGTTCATTCTGGCGATTGCGATATGGCTGTGGTTTACCGTTCTCTTCGCCAACTTCGCCGAAGCGATGGCAGAGGGGCGCGGCAAGGCACAGGCGGATACGCTCCGCAAGACGCGACGCGACGTGAACGCCAAAAAACTGAGTGAACCGCGTTACGGTGCGAAGTTCACGAACGTATCTGCGGCGAATCTGCGCAAGGATGATGTGGTGCTGGTGGAAGCTGGCGATGTGATCCCTGGCGACGGTGAAGCGATTGAGGGGATCGCCTCTGTGGATGAAAGCGCGATCACGGGCGAAAGCGCCCCGGTGATTCGGGAAAGCGGCGGGGATCGCAGCGCCGTCACGGGTGGTACAAAGGTGCTTTCAGATTGGCTGGTAGTGCGTATCAGCACCAACCCCGGCGAGACCTTCCTGGATCGGATGATCTCGATGGTCGAAGGTGCGAAGCGTCAGAAGACGCCCAATGAAATCGCGCTGGATATTCTGTTGGCGGCGCTGACAATTATCTTCCTTCTGGCGACGGTAACGCTCCTGCCTTACTCGATTTACAGTGTGCAGGTCGCGTCTGGGCAGGGGTCGCCGATTACGGTTACTGTGTTGACCGCTTTGCTGGTCTGTCTGATTCCAACAACGATTGGCGGATTGCTGTCCGCTATCGGGATCGCAGGTATGGATCGGATGATTCAGGCCAACGTGATCGCTGTATCCGGGCGTGCAGTTGAAGCCGCCGGGGACGTGGATGTACTGCTGCTGGATAAGACCGGGACGATCACGCTCGGCAACCGTCAGGCAACGGCATTTTTGCCCGCGCCGGGAGTCAAGCCGGAAACGCTGGCAGATGCCGCGCAACTGGCCTCACTCGCTGATGAAACGCCGGAAGGCCGCAGCATCGTTATCCTGGCAAAGGAAAAGTTTGGGATTCGGGAGCGCGATATCCATGCGCTCGGTGCAGCGTTTGTCCCGTTCACGGCGCAAACCCGCATGAGTGGCGTCGATATGCCGAATCGTCAGGTACGCAAGGGCGCTTCGGATTCGATTCAGAATTATGTTGACGAGCTTGGTGGTTCGTTCCCGCCTGCGGTCAAGGCGATTGTGGATGATGTTGCCAGGCAGGGTGCAACGCCGCTGGTGGTCGTGGACGGAAAGAACGTCCTCGGCGTGATCCAACTCAAGGATATTGTAAAAGGTGGCATCAAGGAACGCTTCGCAGAACTGCGAAAGATGGGCATCAAGACGGTCATGATCACAGGCGATAACCCGCTGACCGCCGCCGCTATTGCTGCCGAAGCCGGAGTCGATGATTTTCTGGCACAGGCGACGCCGGAAACCAAACTGAAGTTAATCCGCGACACGCAAACGGGCGGGCGTCTGGTCGCCATGACGGGTGACGGTACAAATGATGCTCCGGCACTGGCACAGGCAGACATTGCGGTTGCGATGAACACCGGGACGCAGGCGGCGAAGGAAGCGGGAAACATGGTTGATCTGGATTCCAACCCAACCAAGCTGATCGAAATTGTGGAGATCGGCAAGCAATTGCTGATGACACGCGGCGCATTGACAACATTCAGCATCGCCAACGATGTTTCCAAATACTTTGCGATTCTTCCGGCGGCGTTCGCCAGTACGTATCCGGCGCTCAAGGCGCTCAACATTATGGGGTTGGCGACGCCACAAAGCGCGATCCTTTCGGCGGTGATCTTCAACGCGCTGATCATCATCTTCCTGATTCCGCTGGCGCTGCGCGGCGTGCCATATCGTCCGATTGGCGCGGCGAAACTGCTCACCAACAACCTGTTGATCTATGGGCTTGGCGGGCTGGTCGTGCCGTTCATCGGCATCAAACTGATCGATATGATTCTGGTCGCGTTGCGGCTAGCGTAAGAGGAGCGATTCATCATGTTTGTTAAACAACTCAGAGCAGGCTTTGTGATGATCGTTGTTCTGAGCGTCATCACTGGCGTGTTCTATCCAATCGTAGTAACGGTTGTCGCACAGGGGTTATTCCCGACACAGGCCAATGGAAGCATCCTCGTACAGGATGGCAAGGAACTCGGTACAGCGCTCATCGGGCAGAATTTCGATGAACCCAAATATTTCTGGGACAGGCTGTCTGCGACTGGCCCGGTGGCATATACTGCATTCAACGCGGATAAGCTGACAGGTTCGTCTGGGTCGAACTATGGCCCGCTGAATCCGGCGCTCATCAGCACTGATCCGAACAGCCCCGGCACTGTCCAGACACGGATCAACGCTCTCAAAGCTGCCGATCCTGACAACACCCTGCCGATTCCGGTCGATCTGGTGACGGCTTCCGCCAGCGGCCTTGATCCACACATCAGCCCGGCGGCGGCAGAATATCAGATGAATCGCGTGGCGAAAGCGCGCGGTCTGGAAGTACAGGCAGTGCAGCAGTTGGTCAGGCAATATACCGAGGATCGTACACTCCGTATATTGGGAGAGCCGCGCGTGAACGTCTTGCTGCTCAATCTTGCGCTGGATAAAGCGCCGGGACAGAAACCACCCGTCGCAGCAAAAACTCCGTAGCCGTCATCCCCCACCTCTTCTCCCGCAGGGTTTCATTTTAGCAAACCGGGCGCTAAAGCACCCGGCTATGAGCAATAATAAATCTGTGGAAACAATCCTCACGTTTGATCTAGAGCCTGTCATGCACTCTGGATTTTTGGATCAAAGATGGGTCAAAATGTGCCAATTGGTTGTATTTGCACCGCTGAAAATTAGGAAAATTACCATTTTTGGCAACAAGATGAGCTACACTGAACCATCATAAGCCAAGTTTTGAAAGTTCATGACAGGCTCTATGAAGCAATAGATCAAACGTGAGTTGCGCACTCTAAACCCTTTCTACCGATCTTAGCCCGGTGCTTCAGCGCCGGGTCTGGTAAATCCAATGGGTGAGGGCAATGTGTAAACCACTCTGCAAGTTAAGAGAAGGACGGGCGTTGGTCGGGCATGATGGATAAAGGCGCTGGTTGGTGCTTAGATATGAGCAGATACAGCGAAAGAATTTTCATATGCCGATAAAACGCACCCTCTTTTGGAAATATCGCCCTTCTCTTTTGACACGCGCTATCGGCGTATTGACCGCGATTTTGACGGTAGCGATTGTTTTAGTGACCGAAATCCACAGAGCCTTTCCTGCTTCTGGTTGCATCGAGCTTATAAAAACATTGCGGAATGGAGACTATTATGCTGAGAAACCTTTTAGGACCGATGTGTTTGATGCTTCCAGCGGTTTCTACCTAGGCCGTAGCGAAAGAGCCTTTATATATGCAGCAGATGGGTTTAAAAACTCGCCCGATGATAATTACGTAGCCTATAAGCAATATGGGGACGGCGGCGATACCGTCGAACTGGTCATCGTGCGTACCGGCGTTGGGAACTCTGGCGCACTACGGGAAAAAATTGCGGAGGATGGAAACTATTGGTGGTCGCACGATAGCCGTTGGGTTGGTTATTTGACAATTACCCTCGATGGTCAGCGGCGCTTCAAATTACGTGAAGTCGTCTTACCGCAGCGTGTTGTAACCGTTCCTTTACCCATAAGTTCTCGTGCGCGTCTGGTTGGCTGGTCTGCCGATATGCGCTATGTAGCCATCAGCGACTCGAATAGTGGCAAAGTAACCATTACGATTTTTTCGACGCCCGACATGAAGGAAGTGATGACAAGTTCGCGGATGTATCCCAATCTGGATACCGCCAACTGGCCTTATCCCTATTTGTTTGATGCAAGCTGGAGTCCGCAGGGGAATACCCTGGTCTATCGCGCCGATAATGGAAGCGGTAGTCAGCTTATCCTTCTGTTCCCGGATAGCAAGACAGAACGCGAGGAGAAACTCTCCCTGTCTATTGCACCCTGGCAGCAGATGTTCTGGTCGCCACACGGGAAATATATCGCTGTCTTAAGCGTCAAGGAGGGAACAGGGGACGACCACACCCTGGATATATTCGGTGTAGAGGGAACAGTCTGGCGATCTGTCGCAAAGCAAATCCAGAATGCCAATTGCTGGGATAGCTGTCTGCCTATACGGTTATTCTGGTCGGAGGATGAAACATCCATTACGTATGTAAATCATGAGTCCAGGCCATCCTATTCAATGAATCTGATTACCTTCCGACTTGCAGACAACCACTATGAAACCATAGGGAAATACCTCTATATGGACCCTGATTCCTTACAGGACAACCGCTGGATGTGGGTCATGCAGGGGTCGGAGCCAGAAATGCAATCTATTGTTGATACGATCCTGTATTCCCCGACATTGCATCGAAAAATTGTGCTTACCACCTACAACGAATCCCAAAACAAAACAGAATCGCCAGATGGCAAAATCGCCGTTGCATGGAATTTCCCGGATTATGATGATCCTAAATATGGTTGGAAGCCCGGTGGCAAAGGGCTGGTTTGGGTACGACTGACAGATGGTATTTTGCACAAGGTAGAAGACTCTGCCAAAATCGTGAAGTTCCTCAATTGGTCAGCGAATAGCCAATGGTTTAGCTATGTGGTAGCGCCCGATGGAGAAAAAGGCGAGGTGTACCTGGGGATCGCCAATATGAACACAGGTGAATATCATCGGATTATTGGCAATTTTCAGAATACCAGCGCATATGACAGTATTGTGAACGATCTTCGGAAACATCGATTTCAATACGGATATACACAGGCAATCCCATCACCAGATGGACATTTTATTATCCTGACAGGCTACGATGATCGACAGAACCCTGTAGGCACACAGATCATTCGTGTCAATGATGGATCATCCGTTTCAATAGACACGTCGTTCGGTGAGCCTGCATGGTCGCCGGATAGTAGTAAGGTCGCCGTGATTGCAACCACAGAATATATCAATTACCATTTGATCCCGAAGTTAAATGTTTACAAAAACGATGGAACGCCGCTTTATAGCCGCCAGACCAACTCTAACGCTGATAGGCTGGTTTGGACAGATTGCTATACAAGTCAATAATGGGAATGCTGTAGAAACACAGTGGTGCTTTACTTGCGCTGTCCCTTGAGGGCGTCTGTGTTGCCATATAACGCCCTCTACTATTCTGTATTAGCTAGTCGCCATTGCCATTTTCAGTGTTGGTGAATGCCCTGCTGCCGATGGGCTGGATGAGTGCGCCTAGCGGAGGACGGGATGGAATGCTCCACTTACCCGCGACAGGTTTGCCACCAATTGGCCCGAAAATAAACGCCGTATCCATTCCAATGCTGGCATTTGCAACATGTAGTACGACAATGGTATCCACGCCATCAAAATAGCCGGGGGTGCTATCGCCATCGCCATCCCAATCACCTGCCACAGGAATACCCACACCAACGCTCCAGACAAAATCAATATCGCTGAAAGTGATACCACTCGGCGCGCTGTTATTCGTCAGATACCATGTTTGGTTGGATGGGCGATAGATACCGATGCTATCACTCCCGTTGCTGTCCCAGTCGCCCGCGACGCCGAAATCACCAGGATTGCCGAAGATGGCAAAGTAATCGCTGAATCCACTCATAAGCTCATTTTTGGCGTATAGAATTCCATTGGAGGGTCGGAATACCCCGATGCCGTCATGCGTCGCCAAACCGTCCCATTTTCCTGCGAACGGCGTATCTCCGGGGTTGCCCAGCAGTATAGCGTAATCAGTCGCCGGGATGGTATTGCTATCGCTCAACAGGAAGAACCCGGTAGCGCTTCGATAGACACCAATAGTATCTACACCATCGCCATTCCAGTCGCCAGTCACGGGTAAATCGGATAGATCGCCGCCAAAACTCGCCGTAATATCCGCACTCCCACCGCTGTTGCTATTCCGCAGGTAGAAGGTTCCATCCTTGTATATACCAATGGTATCCGCACGCGGCGGGGCGGGTGTTGTGGTACTTGTTGCCGTTGCGGTTGGGGTTGGGGTCATTGTTGCGGTTGGGGTTGGTACAGTTCCACTTGACTCGAAAGCGCCAATGTCACACGTGCTGGAAGTTGGACGGGCATACCCACGCTGATCCGTCGTTGTATCGGAACAACCTGCGGTGGATACAGCATAGAGCGCTTTGCTACCTGTCAGGAGTGCTATCGTGTTTGTCGGACCACCGTTATACCGGAGCGCATCCAGCCCTGGATTGGAACCATCCGGTAGGTCGCCCGGAATATACCCGGTGCTGGAGCCTTTTGTCTGGACAAGGTTATATCCCTGCGATGTGAAATTACCAATGAGATCGGGATCAGTGACGGCCTCATTTTGGGCAATCAGAACAGCTTTCATCGTGACCGTACCCGCGTTGATGCGCATTCCACCACTATTGGTATCAGCACTGTTATAGGCAATGGTCGTAAATTTTAGAGACACTGTTGGAGCGCCATCACTATTGTTTGTGACGTTGAGCGCTCCGGCTGATCCCTCCGAGGCATTATTGGCAAAGGTCGAATTACTGATGCTGCTTGATCCCGTCCCGGAGATGCTCAAACCTCCACCAACAACTTCCGCATGATTACCCGCAAAGAGTGTCCCGGAAATTGTTATTGGACTGCTATAGCCATAGACACCACCGCCATAACGCGCCGAATTTCCGGCGATATAGCTATCGCTAATGTTCAATGTAGAATTCCGGGAAGTAACTCCTCCACCCTCCGCATTGCTATTGGCAACATTTCCCAAAATCTGGCTGGCTACAATATTTAAATTATGCTCGGAAATGTATAATCCTGCGCCTTGACCAGAACTGCTGTTTCCGGCAATAACGCTCGAAGTTATAGAGGAATAATAGTCAGAACCACCGAGAAAAATTCCACCACCAGACCCGGCGCTATTACCATAGATCGTCGAATTAGTGATTGTAATCCGATTATCTACTCCCATGATACCGCCACCAACTCCGGTGGCATGGTTATTTCGAATAATCACATTGTCCAACACCAGCGCTGTAATGCCGACCCAGATACCCGCACCGTCCGAGGCAAACCCATGCTGGATAATCAGGTTTTTTAATTCAAATTTTTGTGTCATTATACCTCTTCCAATTATATTGAAAATGCGCGAAGCATGATTGCCATCCAGAATGATCCCCTGATTACCAATAATCGTAACCGGCTTCGAGAGTACAATTTCTTCACTCAGGGTGATTGTTCCGGTCAGGTTTGGATCGAACGTAATTGTGTCAAAATAATTAGCTGCATTCACCATATTCCGAAGCGATCCTGGACCACTGTCGTTCAGATTGGTCACTATGAGCGTTGCCGCACGCGCCGAACGCTGTGCGGCAAATATGAACACGACATAGGTAACGATAATCGAGATGGCGAATAACTGACGTACACTGGTGTCTAATGAACGAGCCATGACTGGTAACTCCTTTAAACGTGTGTTTCCGTAATCGAACGAATATTCCTGAACAACATTGGATGCACAGACGAATAGAACTACCCATAGAACATGGCTATGTTCTATAGAAAACAGGATTTTCGTTTTGAGTGTTACGTGATGTGATGTATCATAGGAAACATCCTGTTGGTGGTCAACAAGCGGTGAGGCGGAGCCGGAACATAGTAGACATATGTCTATAAACGATGAATGATGAACACTCCACACGAGATGCTAAACACCGGGAAACCGGATCGTCGCCGTGAGCGTACCCGATTGATGTTACAGGACGCCTTGAACGAACTTGTGCAGGAACATGATTACGCTGAAATCACCATTCAAATGATCGTAGATCGCGCAAACGTCGCGCGTGTAACTTTTTATCGGCACTATCGGGATAAGGCCGAGCTATTGCTGGATTATCTGAATAGTGTCAACGCAGAATTAACGCCCTTTGTCAAACACGTTTCACCGATGACGTTCCCGCCGACAGGTAATGATATTCCCAATCTGCGGATGTATCGCCATATTGCAGCGGAACGAAAGCTCTATAAAGCGCTGATGTGCGGATCAGCAGCGGCAACGGTGCGGCAGCAGGTTGTCGCCAATATGATGCAATATACAAGCGCGAATATGGCACTGCTGCTCCCGCATCTGGATCAACATACGCAACACATCATTGCGCAATGTATCACCAATACATCCTATGGAATGATTGTCTGGTGGCTGGAAAACGACGCGCCATGCCCGGTTGACGAACTTGCCATGATGGTTGTCCGCCATAACGCAGCGGGAATTCTGGGGTTCATACGCGGGAATTGAGTGAAACCCGGAACCTAACCCGGCTTGTGATTTACTGTGTATGACACGGCGCGTCGATTATTTGAGGGTGCTTCCGGTTAACGTGGCAAGAGCGCATACCCCGCAACAACAATCCCGACTTCCACTAGCGCGAGAAACGCCGCCATCGGCCAGCACGACTGGAATGGACGCTGATCAACGACGCGCCGTTTGCCATTTTCATCGGTGGCAATGGCGTACATAGGCGCGATTGCCAGAGAAACAATCAGTCCACCGAGCAAGCCGCCAATGTGTCCCCAGTTGTCGATACGGACACCCGTACCCAATGTGCTGACGTATCCCAGTCCTAGCGATAGTGCAATATAGATGCCGATTTGTCGCATCCGCAAGCTGGCGTATTGTCCAATTACGTTGCGATGGTAGTAGAGAAAAACAATCTCCGCGCCTACGATGCCGAAGATCGCGCCGGATGCACCTGCCGAAGCGCCACGCCCCAGAATCCAACTCATCAGCGAACCGTCGATCCCGCTCAATAAGTAGATAATGAGAAAGCGCCCGCGCCCATAGAAACTCTCCATGTCTTTGCCCAGTACCCACAGTGCGTAACCATTGAACATAATGTGCGCAAAATCCAGATGCAGGAACATACACGTAAATAACCTGTACCATTCCCCGTTGCGCAATATCTGTTCGTAGTCCATCACTCCGAAACGCAGGATTGGGTTTTCTACCCATACCGGGTTGTATTGCTGATAGAGATAGGTTAGTGCGAAAATGATCACATTGATGACGAGCAGGGCTTGCGTCACCAGCGGACGAGCATACGGAAATTCGAGTCTTTCCTGCTTGGCGGCAGGTTGTCCGACGGTCATTGTTGATCCTTTTGAACCCGGTTGGGTCGAATTATGTAACGTTTTTGGGGGTAAGCCACTCTAAGTAAATGGCGCACCCAATCAAACCTGATCGAAAATTTGTTCTTTGATCAGGCCGCCACTATAATTTTAACGTCTGTATCCATTTTTTCTGTGGGAGACCTACGGATGGCAAAATCAAATTCGGGGATCAGTCGGCGTGAATTTCTGCAAGCGGCGAGTTTCGGACTCGGCGCGATGGCGATGACGCCAAATCTGGCGCGTGTGCTGGATATGAACGCGCTGGCGCAGGCCGCCAAACGCGAGGGCGTGATCAAGGTCGCATGGGAGCCGGTGAAAAAACTTGATCCTGCTTTTATTCAAAACGACTCGGAAGTTTCTTTCTGCAATGCGGTGTATGACCTGCTGGTCGATGTCACACCCACTTCCGAACTCGTGCCGCGTCTCGCCGCCGAAGTCCCGACAGCGGATAATGGCGGAATCAGCAAGGACGGACTGACCTATACCTTCAAACTGGTCAAGGCGAAGTTCCACGATGGCAAGGCGCTCACCGCCAAAGATGTGATTTATACCTTCAATCGTCTGCGCGATAAGACCATCGGCGCGGCGACGGTTTCGCTGTTCGAGGCGGTCAAGGACATCACTGCAAAGGATGATCAGACTGTCGTCTTTACTCTCTCCAAAACACAGCCGGATTTCCTGTTCAATATCACCGATACCCATGCGTGGATCGTACAGGACGGCGCGAAGGATTTGGATACCAAATTCAACGGCACAGGCCCGTTCAAGGTGAAGAATTTCGCGCCGGAAGATCGCGCCGTATTCGTCGCCAACGAGGAATACTGGATTCCCGATCAACCGAAGCTGGAAGGCATGGAACATCGTTACTTCGCGGATCAGAACACCGCGCTGGAAGCCTTGCAGGGCGGTCAGATTGATGTGGTGCTGCGTATGCCCAACGCGCGTTATGTGGCGCTCCAGAACAACCCTGATCTGCAAACGGTGAACTTCCCGACCAGCGGTCACGATGTTTTGCGCCTTCGTACCGATAAAGGTCCCGGTAAAGACCCGAAGGTACAAAAAGCGCTCAAGATGGCGACTAACCGCGAAGAGATTAATCAGTTCGTGCAGCTTGGCCTCGGTGCAACCGGGCGCGACGCCCCGATTGGTCCGTACTTCAAGGAATATTTCGATGCCAATTCGCCGCTCCCGCCCTACGATGTGGAAGGCGCGAAGAAGTTGCTGGCAGAAGCTGGCGTCAAAGACCTGACGCTGGAACTGCACGTCCCGAACACAGGTGGACGCCCGGACTTTGCCACCGCGATCAAGGATCAATGGGCGAAGGCTGGTGTTACGGTCAACATCAAGGTCGAGGACGAATCGACCTACTACAGCGATACCAATGGCTGGCTGGATGTAGAATTCGGTATCACCGGATGGGCAGCGCGTCCGACGCCGCAGCAATATCTTGATTTCTCGCTCAAGTCCGATGGCAAGTGGAACGAGACGAAGATCAAGGACGCGGAACTGGACAAGCTGATCGATACCGCTGGCTCGTCACTGGATAAGGCTGCCCGTGTACAGGCTTATAAAGACATTCAGAAGATTCTGGCAGAGCGTGGTCCGCTGATCATTCCCTATTTCTTCCCGGTAGTCGGTGCAGCAAGCAAGAAATTCGTTTTCGATAAGGGCTTCAAGCCGTTTGTCGGACGGACAGATTTCCGCACCGTCTCGCTGAAGAAGTAAAGAAACAGAATGGCAGGGATTGCACGGCTTGGTGAAACAGGGCGTAACAGCAGTTTGAGCGGTGTTCTGCGCCAGATTGGATCGTTACGCCGCGCGTTTCGAGGTGCGCCACTGGCGACGCTCGGCGGAATCGGCATTCTGGTTTTTCTTGGAATGGCGCTGATCGGCCCGTTTCTCACACCGTACAATCCGATAGCCAACAATAGTAAGGAAATTTTGCAAGCGCCCTCGATTGTCCACCTCATGGGGACGGATAATTTCGGGCGCGATATTCTGGCGCGGGTGATCTATGGCGCACGCAATATGATCACCCTCACCGGGCTGGCGACAGTGCTGGCGGTTCTTATCGGGCTGGCAATTGGTCTGACGATTGGATATATCGGCGGTCTGCTGGATGAAGTTGTCAATCGCCTGTTCGACAGTCTGCTGGCGCTGCCTGCATTTCTGCTCAGTTTGCTGCTTTTAGGATCGCTCGGCGCATCACGCGGAACGATTCTGGTTGCTATTGTGATCCTCTATACGCCGATTGTGGCGCGCGTAGTGCGCAGTGTCGTCCTCGATCTCAAGACGAAATCATATATTGAGGCCGCAGTTTTACAGGGTGAATCGCTTTTGCGCATTCTGTCTCGTGAACTGCTGCCGGGGGTTTTGCCTGCGCTGGCGGTAGAGGCATCATTGCGCTTTTCCTATGCGATCTTTCTGGTGGCCTCGCTCAGTTATCTGGGGATCGGTGTAGCGCGTCCCGAACCGGATTGGGGGCTGATGGTCAACGAAGCCCGCGACTGGTATGCCCGCGCGCCCTGGGTGATTTTCTATCCAGCCGTGTCGATTGTCGCGCTGGTGGTTTCGGTCAACCTCATGAGCGACGGCTTGCGACGTTTCTTTCAGAGAAATAATTCCTGATGGCGCGTCTGGAAGTACAAAATCTCACAGTTGGCTATTGGCTGAATGGCGAATGGCTGGACGCAGTGAGCGATATTTCGCTGTGCATCGAAGCCGGACAAACATATGGACTGGTAGGCGAATCGGGCAGCGGTAAAAGCACGCTGGCACAGGCGATCATGCGCTATCTCGGCGGTAACGGCGCGGTACGCTCCGGCATGATTTCGCTTGATGGCGATGACCTTACTGCCAAATCTACCCACGAAATGCGCGAACTCTGGGGGGCGAAACTCGGCCTTGTGCCGCAAGACCCGCTGACCTCACTCAATCCATCGTTGACGATTGGGGAACAAATCGCGGAAATCACGCGCCGACACGCCGGGCTGGATCATGCCGAATCGCTACGGCAGGCGGTGGATACGCTCTCGAAGGTGCGTATCGCCAACCCGGACGATATTGCGCGGTGTTATCCTCATCAACTCAGCGGTGGGATGCAGCAGCGCGTCGTGATTGCAATGGCGCTCAGTACCAACCCCGCACTGCTCGTCCTTGATGAACCAACCACCAATCTCGATGTGACCACCGAGGCCGCCGTCCTCGACCTCTTCACCGAACTGCTGCACAAAAATGAAACCGCTGCCCTCTATGTCACCCACAATTTAGGGTTGGTTGCCCGGATGTGTGATCGCGTGGCGGTGCTGTATGCAGGCGAATTGATGGTGGATGCAGAAATGCGGACGTTGTTCAAGAGGCCACTGCACCCATATACCATCAGCCTGTTGGGGTGTATCCCGCGTCCGGGACAAAACAAATACAACTTCACTTTGCAATCGATCCCCGGTCAACCACCGGGTTTGCGCGACAGGCCAAACGGATGTGTTTTTGCGTCACGCTGTCCGGTTGCACTGGAGCATTGCTTCAGGGTAAAGCCCGATCTTGAAGTGACGGACGATGGTCAAAAAGTACGCTGCCATCGCTGGCGCGAAATTGCCGATGGTATGCTGCGTTTCGATCAGGTCGCGCCCGCCACACCCAAAATTGCAGAGCAGACTGGCGAAGAAGAACTACTCACCATTCAGGGACTGGAAGTTAACTATCCGCGCGGGAATTTTATCGAGCGACTGATCGATCCCGAAAAGTTTGGCCCGGTCAAAGCGGTTGACCATATTTCCCTGAAACTTCCACGCGGGAAAACGCTCGGTCTGGTTGGCGAATCCGGCTCTGGTAAAACTTCGCTGGCGCGCAGTGTAGCAGGATTGGTGAACGTCGAATCGGGCAGGATTGAATTACTTGAAGCTGATTTGACGCGCCCTGCGACCAATCGCGCACCGGAAACGCTCCGACATTTGCAGATGGTGTTCCAGCACCCGGAAGAATCGTTCAACCCCTATCACACGATTGGCGAGATTTTGCGCCGACCATTGATCACGCTGTCGGGCAAAACCACAGAAGAAGCCGAGGCGACTATTTCGTCTCTTCTGCGGGCGGTACACCTGCCTGAAGAATACGCGGGGCGTTTGCCGGGAGAACTCAGTGGTGGGGAAAAACAGCGCGTTGCTATTGCGCGGGCGTTCGCGGCACAACCGGATTTGATTATTTGTGATGAGCCTGTTTCAGCGCTGGATGTTTCAATCCAGGCATCGATCCTGAACCTCCTGAGTGAATTGCAACAGGAGCGCCGAACGGCCTATCTGTTTATCTCACACGATTTGGCGGTAGTTGGCTATCTGGCAGATATGATCGCCGTGATCTATCTCGGACAAATTATTGAGATTAGCAACGCAGAACACTTTTTTGACGCGCCACATCACCCCTACACAGAAGCCCTATTATCAGCGATCCCTGTTCCCGACCCTGACATGCAACGTAGCCGGATTTTGCTGGAAGGCGATTTGCCAGACCCTGCCCATACGCCCACAGGCTGCCGTTTTCATACCCGCTGCCCGCGCTATCTGGGCGATATTTGCAAAACTGTCGAACCTCCCTGGCGAACCGATCCACAAGACGGGCGACAATTGCGCTGTCATATCCCCCTCGAAGAATTACGAAAAGTACAGAATTAGCTCGTTTTGGTGCTGCTGAACCAGTTGCACGGATTCAGATATTTTCGGTAACGCTGAACGGCGCTACTCCCGACTATCGCCGCGCCGATCCAGAATGTCAACTCACCGGAGCCGAGCGCCACGCCAACTAACCCTGCTTTGGGCGCTGTATCGAGTGCCGTGAATGGGATGATGAACAAGCCAATCCCATATAATACAAACGACGCGACGATCAACAGAATGCCTATGAGTTGCAGCGGTTTATTCGTTGATTGTCTTTTTACTGGCTGTTCCTGCTCCCCGAAAAATGCGTGCATCTTCTTTGTATAATTATTCGTCATCAGCAAATCGGCAAGGGCAGGAAAAGCCGCATTCAAACGGGCAAACGTAACCGTCAGCCAACCACCCATAATCGCCACTTTCTTTCGCTGCTCTACCGCCTTTAGTAAAGCACTGGCTACCTTTTCGACAGGCTCAACTTTGATACCCATTTGCCGCCACAATGGATGAAACGGGCGCTCTGCTTCCGTATCTGCCGGGCTTGGACTGAAATAGCTGACAACAGCGCCGCTGTCTGCAATTTCCCGATTTACGGAATCAATAAATCCGCGCAACCCGGAACGGCTGGCAGCATCGGCAGCATAATAGGGGAACGCCAGCCGTCCATCGGCAAACCCGCCCATATGAACAATAATGCCCCGATTGCGTTTCAGGATCGGCAGGAATGCCTGAGTAAGCAGAATGCTACCGCGCAGGTTGACAGCCAATGAACGATCAATCTCCGCAAGCGTATGAGTTTCGATGGATTTGCGCACATCGTAGCCTGTAGCGTTGATCACCACCGAAAGCGCCGGGATTGTTTTCTCAATTTGTGCGACTAATGTCTGAATACTCCCGGCACTTTCCAAATCAAGGCTGAAACTATTTGCAGTATTGATTTCTGTTGCCAGTGCGCGGATGTTTTCAGGATTTCGCGCCGTGATCGAAACAAAAGCGCCAATCGCTGCAAATTTCCGCGCGAAGGCTACACCCAGCCCGCCAGATGCGCCGATAATCAGGACATGCTTTCCAGTCATCAGTTTATTCTCCACCTTCTGTAAGCCGAATCAGGCGCTCAATCAGACTCACGCGCACCGCCGGATCAAGCGGTGCAAGTTGTAGTACATCGCTGAACCAGAGGCCATCTACCGACAGCCGCACAAGTGTCGCCACTGCCGGATCAATCCCATCATGATCAGCATGATCGCGCATCCGCTCAAAGGCATTTTTGAGCGATTCCAGCAACTTTGGCTCTGCCGCTATCGCTACGGAGAGTGCAGCGCTGACTTCCTGTTCATAGGGAATACCACTCAGCGTCGCGCGGATATAGGCACGCAGCCAGCGCCCCGGTGTCCCGACAGGTTCGCCAGCATGTTCCAGCTCATCCTCCATACGCTTGTCGAAATCCTCTAATAATTGCTGCACAATTCCCTGTATAAGCAAATCTTTGGAGGGGAAATGGTAGAGCAAACCGCCTTTACTGACCTCAGCGGAGTGTGCGACTGCATCCAGTGTCAGGCTGTTCACGCCATCCCGGATGATGATTTGACTGGCGGCGCTCAACAGACGTTGGCGGGTATTGGATTGTTTCTTCTCTGTTTTTTCTATCATGCGATTTACTATACCGTCTGGACGGTATAACTGTCAAGACCCTGGACAATGCGCTACACTTGGTGGTGATGAACACACGACAGAAATTCTCGCGGTATGGTTGTTATTTGATCAGCCTGCTTTTATGCGCATTCGTGACCGGATGTGGCGCGAATGCTGATCCTGTCCTACCCACATTGCGCCCTACCTCGACAATAACGCCGACTGTTTTCACATCAACTCCAACAACCACCCCTAGCCGAACGCCATACCCAACCGAAACACCCCTCCCACCACCTACCGCGACGCCACTGGTGACAGATACACCCGGTCCATCACCCACCGCGTTGATTGGCGCAACCTCGGCACAGGGACGGACGCAAACACCTACGCCCACACGCCGCGTCCAGCAGGCCGGAAGCCTTGCCATTGAATACTTCACGACGGACGCAACATCCGCCAAACCGGGCGAGAAAATCCGCGTGTTCTGGTCGGTGCGCGGGACGGACAGTGTAATTATCTATCGCGTGAAAGCCGATGGCGGACGCGATTTTACATGGACAGGCGGACGCAATGGCTTTCTGGATGTGACCACCGGGGCGAACGACAAGGATCAATCCAAATTTATCCTGACGATCAACGATGCATTTACCCGGCTGGAGCAGTCTTTGACGGTATCGCTGAAGTGTGTAGCGATGCCCTGGTTCTTTGACCCCGCGCCGGAAAGCTGCGCCGAAGGGCCGTATTCTGTCAGCCCGGCAGCCGCGCAGAATTTCGAGCGTGGCATGATGATCTGGATGAGCGCCGAAAGCAGAATTTACGTCCTGTTCGATGATGGCAAGAAACCCGGCTGGATTTTCTATACTGATGAATTCAAGGATGGTATCCCGGATCGGGATGCGAGTCTGCAACCACCGACAGGGTTGAGCCAGCCGGTACGCGGGTTTGGTCTGGTCTGGCGCACGAAGGAAAAAGTACGCGAACGGCTCGGATGGGCGCGCGATTCCGAAGGCGGCTTCGAGACCTCCTATCAACGCGATACATCCACCCCGCAAACTCTTTATATTCGCGGGCGAGATGGTACGATTTATAGTTTGAATAGTGCCGACTCAAGCTGGACAACATTTGTCGGAAAAGATGCTCCGCCAGTCACACCGACGCGCAGAGTCGGAACTCCAACGCCGAAGAAATAGGATGTATTGTAAATTATGATCAACGAAACAGATCGCGGACTGGCTCCCGCGCCACACCTGAGTTTTGACGCAGCCAGTCCTGCGAATGACCTGCGCGGACAGATGCAGGCTGTCGTAAGTGAAGTGCTTTTTATCGAGAATGAGGAGTGGACGCCCGGAGGCGCAATCACCGCGAACTATACCGGAACGCTCATCACCGATAGCGAAGCCGCATATGCGCATTTGGACGAACGTTTTAAAACGCTGAATCACGTTCCCATCCTCGCGGAGCAGGACGGTAAGCAGGTTGTCCGCGCCATCAAAGGCCGGATGAATGTTCGCCCGCGCGAGTGGTGGCCTAACGCGCTGCTGCTGGTACTGACGATTTTCAGCCTGCTGTTTGTCGGCGCGGCACAAGACCCAAAGTTCACCAGTCTGGATCAAATTTTTCTCGGATTACCCTATGCAATTGGTGTCCTGTTGATTCTCGGTTCGCATGAACTCGGACACTATTTCGCTGCGCGCATTCACAAAGTCGCGGTATCACTCCCTTATTTCATCCCTGTGCCGATACCGGGTTCATTCGGGACGCTTGGGGCGTTCATCCAGCTTCGGGAGCCGATGCGTAATCGAAAGGTATTGCTGGATATTGGCGCAGCCGGGCCGCTGATTGGCTTGATCTTTGCGATTCCTGTGCTGATCATTGGCCTGAAAACGTCCCCTGTCCTTCCCTCTCCTGTGATCGATGTCTTCATGCTGAAAGCGCCGTCAGCAGCATACATTATTGAAGGAAACTCAATCCTTTACGCCGTCCTGAAAACAATCGTGTTTGGACGTTTCCTGCCGGATGGCATGAACGATGTGTTCATCAACCAATTGACGATGGCTGGCTGGACGGGTTTGCTAGTTACAGGGCTGAACCTGATTCCAGTCGGACAACTGGATGGCGGTCACGCAATCTACTCCTTGATTGGGGAACGCGCCCGTATGTTATTCGCTCCGATTCTGGTTGCGCTCGGTATTGCATCGATGTTTTATGGCGGTTGGCTGCTGTGGTTGTTTTTGTTGTTGTTTCTGGGGCGCGTCTATGCGACGCCGCTGGATTCAATCACAAAACTGAATCCGGGGCGGCGTATGATTGCCATCCTTGCACTGGTGATGTTTGTGCTGGTGTTCATGCCGATCCCTTTGCAGGAATACATTGTGCAGGGTTGGTGGCGCTAATCCCCTTCTGGTTCGTCAAAAGTAACCATTCAGGCGTACCAACCAGGTGCGCCTGCTTTTAATATATTACATATTGCGATATAATTTCTTTTTTGTGAAACGTTTCACTGCATATAAACTGGCTGGCAATTTCTGCCATAAATTTTAAGGAAAACTCTCTATGAGCGAAATTAAACACAGTGTCTCGGACGCCACACCGATCAAAACGTCGCTCGCACGGTTGCTGCTGCCCTCCGATTTCGGTTTAATGGCGATGGCATTTGTT
>CAYSOC010000089.1:0-27147 GCA_964432445.1 uncultured Anaerolineaceae bacterium | reverse complement strand
GGCAGCCGATCCAGCCGCCGCCGGATGATGTCGCGCACGCTCCCTGATCGTATTGATGCTGGAAGGATCGTGCCGCCAATGTGCGATAGGCTGCCTGCCTGTTCTGCCAATGCGCGCACCACCTCGACCAGAAACAGGGCGTTGCCTTCGGTCTCCTGTTTGAGCCGTTCGATTAAATCCTGCTGAACATTCTCCCTGCCGATCATTGCCGCTGTGAGCGTCTCAATTTCGACATCATCCAGCCGTTTCAGAATGATTGTTGAAAAGCCGGGGAGTGCATCTGGCAAATTCGGTTGTTCATCAGCGCGATACGTACCGATCACGAGCAATGGCATGGTTTTTATGAATGTGCCAAGTTGCGCGACTTCGGCCAGATCATCCGGTGCATTATGCAAATCTTCCAGAATGAGCAGGACAGGCCTGGTTTGCCGTTGAAACAACGAAAGAATGAGGTCGAACAGCCGTTCCTGTATAGATTCTGTTTCCGGGAGTGTTGAGATAATTTCCACTCCGGCAAGTTGTTCCACATCCGATACAACAGTTTTTAAAATAGCGGCTTCGTCTGGCGTGATGGTCGTAGACAGGATCAATCGACGCAAGGGTTCGCGCCACAGGCTGGAAAATTGCGAGGCGCTACCGCTGGCCTGTGCGCGTGCCTGTAAAACCAACCCGCCTGCTGTTAGTGTATAGATGCGTAGTTCATCCACCAGACGCGACTTGCCGACACCGCTTTCCCCGCCCAGCAGCCATGCACTGCCTTTATGTTCGCTTGCCTGATTAATAGCATTGCGTAATAAGCCAAGTTCGGTGGCACGTCCGGTGAACGGCGCAGCTTGCAGGAAGCTATCGCGCGCGGCATTGTCCTCCAGTGGTGCGTTGATTTGCCGCGCCTGATAGATCGCCTGAATGACCGATTGGGCGCTTGTATAGCGTACTTCTGGCAATTTGCTCAACAGACGCGCAAAAATCGGACGAAACTCTTCTGGCAGCAGTTCAAAATCCGGGCGATCATTCAGGATCGAGTGAATCGTTTCTGGCAACGTTCCGCGATAGAAAGGGTATATTCCGGTGAATAGCTCAAACCCGATGATCCCGGCTGCGAATAAATCGGAGCCGATAGAAGCGGGAGCGCTACTTTGCAATATCTCTGGCGGAAGATAGGTCAATGTGCCGCTGATGTGATCGGATTGCTCCTGCCCTTTCTGGCGGATAGCAAGCCCGAAATCCAGCACTTTCACCACGCCATCACTATCTACCAGCACGTTGGCGGGTTTCAGGTCACGATGCAGCATCCCGTGCCGATGCAAATAATTCAGAGCATCAAGCATTTGTACAAACAATTCGAGTCTGGCTTCAAACGATGCTGTATTGGTATGCAGAATATCACAGGCGTTTTCGAGTAGCGTCATTGTGAAAAATGGCGACTGGTTTTCCTCGAAGCCGTAATCCAGAACGCTGATAATATGAGGGTGGCGCAGGCTGGCAAGCGCACGAAATTCGCGCGCCAGTGCCATTGTTATATCGGATTCGGTGGAAAAAGAGGCGAAACGCAGGTCTTTCTGCGCGATAGTGACCCGCTTGAGGGCGATGGTTTCCCCGGTGAGGCGATCCGAGGCGCGATAGACAGTCCCCATCCCACCCTCACCAATGAGACTGATTAAATCATAGCGAAAACCAATGCGCTCCGGGTTCAAAGCAAACCCTTATTCAATCGCCGGATTTTTCTTCTTCGCCAGACCAACCTTGCTGAGGATGCCGTTGCGCATTTCTGGATCACGCGCGATGTGCAGGATTACGGGCATCACAGAGATCAGAAGAATTGCGAAGATGATCGGAAGCAGGATAATGTCGATTTTTTCGGCATCAATTTTCAAGGTATTGACGAGGAAATCACCGAGGAAATAGCCCGCTACAGTCACCCCAATCGCCCACAACAGGCCACCAATCAGATTGAAAACCAGGAAGGAGCGATAGTGCATCTCGCCAATGCCGGCAACAATCGGGGCAAACGTGCGGACTACCGGGATGAAACGCGCCAGAATAATTGTTTTCCCGCCATGCTTTTCATAGAAGGCCTGGGCGCGATAGATATTCTTCTTGTGAAAGAGGATGTTATCTTCACGCTGGAAGAGGCGCTTTCCGACACGGCGACCAAACGCATAACCCACATTATCGCCGATAACAGCGCAGAGGAAAAACCCTACGAGCAAGACAGGCAGGGAAAAGGAGAGGGCAGGTGTATTGGTTTTCGCCGCTATTTCACGCAGGATAAGAGTGCCACCTGGGGAGGCTAGAAAGCCTGCTGTAAAAAGCAGACTATCGCCGGGTAGAAAGAACCCGATCAACAGACCAGATTCTGCAAAAATGATAGCGAACATGCCGAGATAGCCTGCGGTGCGAATCAATTCAATCATGGATACTTCACATCCCTTTGAGGTAATGGGAGTTGATTCTAGCAGGGTGCAGACACATGGGCAAGCATCAGCGTGAGACATCAACCATATGATTTAAAAATTCATAATTTTTTAGCGATTTTGATGAGAGGGCAACACAAAATCTGTTACGCCTCTCACCATATGACTGTTTTAGCGGGTAGAACGCAGTGCAGGGCGGTCAAAACCAGATATGGCTAACCCTGTGGTGAACAGACCGATCACGAAATAGAAAATCTCAATCAGTGTTGGTCCCGGCGGAGTCTGTTTCAGAATCAAAACTTCAACAACAATGAAAGCCATCATCAGAGTTCCAGCAACACAGGCCACAAGGGGAGCCAGTACGCGATTGGTGAAAATCAGATATACGGCGACTAGCGAACTACCACCAACGACCAGCATGAGGACAAGTGCCGGGATTGTAAAGTCCGTGAATACCGTCCCATTAAGCCATTCGTGCGGAAACTGATCCACACCAAGCAGCATGGCAAGACCCCCACCAATAGCAGTCAATGCGACAAACGCAGTGAACAAACCAACGAGGATACGAACAAACTTGCGAGTCATGAGCATTGCCCTTTCGCAACTCAATACATCTTTTACTACGTTGTTTGGAGTTGCAAGTTGCGCAATATTTCACAAATCAGTTCTGAAAATCTGATTTACCTCTGTGATTCGGGAGTATATGGCGCAAGCGCCGCCAGCCACGTCTCTGCCATCTGCACCGCGATCTGCTCTCCGGTCAAACGTCCCTGCGGGTGAAACCACATTCCTACCCAGTTATGTGCGCCAAGCAGTGCATTGGTAAACACGGGAACATCTACCGCCCGGAATGCACCGCAGGCGATCCCGCGTTCGATCACCTGCCGATAGCAGCGCTCGAAACTATCGCGCCGCCGGATGAAGGCTTCACGCGCACCGGGAATTTCCAGAATTGTCCGGCTCTCGAAAATCATGGCTGCGCCCGCTGCCACATTTTCGGTGACGCTGATGATATGCGCTTCAATCATTTTGTAAAGCATATGATCCGGTGTGAGAGATTCCTGCATAATCGCATCGATCCGGTTCAACACCACATCCAGCCCTTCGTTTAACACTGCTGCCAGTAAATCCGGTTTGCCGCCTTCGAAGTGATGATACAAGCTGCCAGCGGTCAGGCCAACGCGCTCCGCAATATCGGACATTGTAGTTCCATGATAGCCGCGTTGCTGGAATACGAGTGCCGCTGCTTTCAATATTTCTTCGCGGCTGACGGTTTGGCTGGCAGGTTTACGAGGCAATGTTGTTATCCAAAAAAGTAATCAAATGTTCATTTGATTGTATGTGGAAATGAGCGCTCTGTCAAACAGCACCGGATCAGCCTTTGAGAAAACGCAACACAGCCTGTACCCGCCGATGTTGACCCGGTTCCTGACCAATATTGAGTTTGCTGTAGATCGAATTGATATGGTTTTCGACGGTGCTTTTTTCGATGGTCAACGTTTCTGCAATGCCTTGATTGTCCAGTCCCTGCGCCATCCCCGCCAGAATGCGCTGCTCCTGATTGGTCAGTTGCTGGATCGTGGTCGATGGTTTTTGCAGGAGATTTTCGGCAATTTGCGGATCAAGGATGAGTTGTCCGGCGTGTACTGCCTTAATCGCCTGTACCAGTGTATCAACCAACCCCAATGTACTTTTGAGCAAATAGCCTTTTTTACTGGAATCATTTCCGAGAAACCCGCGTACATAGGCCAGATCATCGTACTGGGAAAGCATCAATAGCCCGATCCCCGGCCTTTGGGCGCGGATCAATCCTGCCACCTCGACGCCGTTCATACGCGGCATATGAATATCCAAAAGCATCAAATCCGGGTGATAGTCCAGTGCGTGTTGCAGCGCCGTCAACCCGTCGCCAGCAGCGGCAATCACTTTAATATCAGATTGCGCTTCGAGCGTGCGGCGGATGCCCTCGCGGAGATATTCCTGATCTTCTGCAATAACGACTCTAATTGTTTCTGTCATTCTTCTCTTCCCTGTACTTCAACCGGAAGCACGATTTTGATAGTTGTTCCGCCCTGCGATTTGATATTAATCGTACCATTCAGCGCACGGACACGCTCATGCAGGTTGAGTAATCCGAAATGTCCACTTTTTTCCTGCCTGTTGAACGGAAGCACGAACCCTATCCCATCATCAACAACCTCCAGAATGACCGAGTTTTCCTGCCAGCACAACCCTAGTTCGATATGGCTGGCCTGCGCGTGTTTCAGCGCGTTATTGATGCTTTCCTGCGCCAGGCGATAAATCGCCAGTTCAAGATTTGGGTCGGGTAGCCTGCGTCCCTCGAATCCGTTAACGGTCATTGAAACAGCAACCTCATTGCGGCGCGGTAGCCATGATTCCAACGCCGGGATTAAGCCAAGATCAAGAAGCGCCGCCGGATGCAGACCGCGCAGAATTTCACGTAGCCCGCGCTCCGTCATGACAACATTGGTTTGCAATTGTTTCACCATTTCCTGATGTGCGCCATTGGTCTGTGAACGCAAGCCACCAGCAATCAGATTGATGTACGCGAGTTGCTGCAATGTCTCGTCGTGGAGTTCAGCGGCAAGGCGCTGACGTTCGCTTTCCTGCGCTGTGACCAATTGTTGATAGGCCTGGCGCAAGGCAAAAACGCTGTTTTCGAGTTGTTGTACAAGTTGTGCGTTATGAAAGGCCAGCGTTGCAGAGCGGCTTAACGTCTCGAAAAAATTGATCGTATCAGCAGAATAATTTCCGCCATCAATACGCGAACCGATTGCACATACCCCAACCAGCTTTCCCTGCGTAGCAAGGACAATCAGGCCATAAAACTGCGTTCGTTCCTCCGCAGAAAGCAGGAAGGGTGCGTCGGGAGTGAGCGGAATAAAATTCTGTCGTAGCTGGAGCAATCCCTGTTGGTGGTCATCCAGATGAATTACTTCGGGGATATTCGCTGGCGCTTCGACAGCGCGCAACACTTCAGCTTCCTCTTCCCAGAGCCAGAGCGCCATTTTGCTGCACTGCACACCCTGATCCAGTGCCTCGTGAAAATCCTTCAAAATGCCGTTGAGCGCGATTTGGTTGCTAACCTGTTGTGTGAAATGATGCAGTAATGCCCGTTGAGCGCCGCGCGTTCCGCCAAACCAGTTATCGAATTGCTCACGCAGGAGAATCGACAATGGCGCAGTCGTCAGCGAGAACACGATTGCCAGAACAATGGTTGCAATCGGGAGCGCTTGCGATTGTTGATTGGTTGCCAGAACTGTTGCGGCGAGTCCCAACCCACAAAGGAACAGTGCCAGCGTCAATGTGTTGGCTATTCCCTGCACTACGCTATAGGCGGGTTCAAGAGCAATCCGCAACGAACGGCCCGGCAACAAAGCCATGACAAATCCCAATGGCGGTAGTACCGCTACCCATTGGACAAGAGGCAGGAGTGTTTCATTCGCAGAGACAACCTGCACCATATACACCAGATCGTATAGCGTGATTCCCGCCAGTAACCAGTGCATCTGACCACGCTGAATCACACTCGCACGGCGATATTGGATTGTCCAGATGAAATAGGAGGCAGCTTTGAGCGCAATCGCTGCCTGGTATTCCCAATAGAGTACGCTCGTAACTTCGAGACCAGCGACACCGATGACCACTAACCCCAATGGATATAGGCCATAGGTAAGGAGCAGAATTTTTCGATGGTGGCGCTGATACCACTGGATCGAAGGTGTATAGGCGAATGCCAAATGCAGCACTGCGCCAAACGACAGGGTGTTGGCGATGATGTGAAATGTAAATTGACCGAAGAACGGCCACACAATACCGAGATAGCAGAACGAAATCCCGAACGTCCACCACCCCAGGCCAAGCAATGTGCCACCAGCATAGGCAACCAACGGAAGGCTTGAAGGCTGTCCACTCTGCCGTAACACAATTCCGAAAATTGCCAGAAAGGTCACGAGCGCGACAAGTCCCAACCGTATCGGTAAATCATTGAGAGTCAATTGGCGCAGCGTAATGTTGATAACGCGCTTGCCATCCCCATCCCGTCGTTCTACCAGATATTGATGCCGATCCCCGATTTCCCAGTTTTCGGGAATCGGGTGGAATTGAGAGAAATCCAGCCAGTCTTCGACTTCGCGCGTATCAACCCGCAACACGGTGCGATAGAGATTGACCCCTTCCGCTGACCATAGCGAAGCCGCTGGTGCAAAATAACGGAGATGAAACTGGTCGTTAGAGAAATCTCCATTCCCGATCAGGTCGTCTGTTGGCAGGCGCAACAACAGGACGTGCCAGCCGATGCCAGCCAGCAACGTCAGAATCAAAATGGAAAGCAACCAACCGCGTCTTTTCACAACATCAGTCTGAAATCGTCGTTACAGTATCGGTGGATCGGTTGTTATTCGCCAATACATCTGGCGGGTTTAGAATTACGCCGGGCGCTGCCGTTGTGCCTGCACGAGTTGTCCACTGTCCATCAGGCGCAGTATCGGGTAATACCCTGATCCAGTTCACCATATCGCCGCGATACGCGGGTTTGATCGAGCGCTTCCAGGGGAATGACGCAGTATTACCTGCCGCCAGATTACCCTCCAGCAGCCACAACCAGATTTCCTCATCCACACGCGCCTGTGTCCAGCGTCCAACCACACGGAAATTTCCAAATTCTGGCTCCGGGATCGGTTCGGTCAGGAGATTACTCTTGTCAAAATCCAGTGACCAGCCTGCCATCAGATAGAAACGCAATGCCGATTCCGGCCCCCGATTCGTGACCATCATGGTGGAGGCAAGCGGTTGTTTAACGCTCAAGCCAGAAACCAGTCCGGCCTGAAATGCTGCCAGATCGATCCCTTTCCCGCGTGGCGCTTCTGTTACCAGCGTCACGCCATCCGGGGTACGGTTGTTGGTTTGCTCAGGATCGGGAGCGTTCGAGAGCTTTGGCGGAGCCGATAATTTGTCCAGCGCTGTCCATGTGCCTTTTAATTCACCATCAATCTGTACGCTCGCCCAGTTGACCAGTTCGCCCCGATATGCACCATTCACCTGAATTTTCCAGTTGAATTGTGCGGTGTCTCCCGGCGCGAGATCGCCCTCCAGGAGCCAGGCTACAACGCGCTGATCAGGCAAATTCTGCCCCCATTTCCCGGTCAATTTGAACTTGCCGAAATTGGGATCGGATAACGGCGCAGCAAACCCGGAAATTCCAGCGCTATTCACCGTCCAGCCATCGAGGATATAGAAGGTATTTATCTTTTTGGGGCCTTGATTCGTCACCGTGATCACATAGGTGATTTCCGTACCGGGACGCGCTTCTGCCACGACGCCGAATTGATAGGCGGCAACATCAGCGCTGGCGGAACTCTGCGCATACGTAAATTTAGGGATAAGGACAAGAATAATTGCCAGAAGTTGAAGGCAGCTATGCTTTTTCATTGGTTTCACCTCTACTCAGATATTACAGCAAATGAGCCGCAAAAAATGTAGGTGCGCCCCTGAATAGGATGGGTGCTGGCCTGGGGTTTGTGGCAGGATAATTAGAACGCTCAGACGTCCCGTCGGCAATATTTTCCGTTTCGATGGATGCCGTAAGCAATTGCAGGTTTAAACTATCGGATATGTAGACGATGGGTAAGGCACGCTAGCAGCCCTGTTAAGGGAGTCTAACCCTCGTTTTAGCCTGGTTTCCCAATCTGGAGGTTTTATGAAAGCGATAGTCATTCGTAAATTCGGCGATCCCAGCGTGCTTGAATACGACGATATTCCCGATCCTGTTCCCGGCGCAAACGAAGTATTGATTCGCGTCACTACGACTACTGTCAATCGGCTGGATGTATTTCAGCGGGCAGGTGCGCGTCCGGTCAATCTGCCGTTCGTAGCAGGGTTGGAAGCGGCGGGCGTTGTCGTACACGACGCACATGGCTTCAAAGCAGGCGAACGGGTTATAACAACCCGTCCCGGCGCTCAGGGCGGCTATGCCTCACTGCTTGCAGTTCCCGTCGAAGGGTTGGTGCGCATTCCCGAAGGTGTTAATGATGAAGAAGCGGCGGCACTTGGGTTGGCAGCATCGACAGCATGGGCGGCTCTTTTTGACAAAGGTCACATACAGGACGGCGAAAAAGTCCTGATTACTGCTGGCGCAAGCGGGGTCGGTACAGCGGCGATCCAACTCGTCAAGCTGCATAACGGTTGGGCAGCAGCAACAGCAGGTAGCGCAGATAAAGCAGATAAATTACGCATACTTGGCGCAGACCTGATCATTGATCACAAGGCAACCAAAATTAATGATGCTATCCGTGCCGTGCAACCACAAGGCGTCAATCTGGTGATCGAAAATGTTGGAAGCACACTTGCCGATTCCCTTGCAGCAACCTCAGTAGATGGTCGCATTGTACTGGTAGGTAACGCTGGCGGGCGCGAAGCCACGCTGGATACGCAGGATTGGCGCTTGCGCCGGGTTACCATTGTCGGCGGTGGCACGCTACGGGCTGCGCCAGCAAATGAGCGTAAAATGCTGGAATTGGTGGCGTCGGGAAAACTTCGCCCTGCTATTGCGCGTGTAATGAATATCCGCGAAATGGCAGAGGCGCATCGGTTGATTGAGTCAAACGCCGTATTTGGGAAACTTATTCTGCGCCACGATGCCTGATTGTTACCCTTCAAAATGTGTTAATAGCGCTGTCGGGGCAGTCTCTGAAATGCTCCGGTGGCTTTTATATCTTCTGATGCCGTTGCATATAGCTGTGTGGAGTCTCCCCGACAACAGCCTTGAACTCATTCGTGAAGTGCGCCTGATCGTAAAAATCGAACATCGCGCCGATTTCCGCAGTCGACTTGTACTGCGCGGCTTTTAGCGCTTCCCGCGCCCGCTCCACACGCAGTAACCGCGCGAAATGTTTTGGCGTCATTCCGACATGCATCTGATAGAGCCGTTCCAGTTGCCGCTGGCTGATGTTCAACTGGTTGGCGAAGGAAACCATCGAGAAATTCCCCTCGGATTGAAGGATCGTTTGCAGGGAACCCGCCACAAGTTGCGAGAAATTTTTGCCCTGCTCAAGGCGTTGAACCAGCCATGTTTCGATCCGGGCAATCCGTTCGCGCGTGGTGTCGGTTTCGCAAAGCTGCTCGTAGAGTAAATTGAGCATTCCCTGATTTATCACGCCATCCAGAGAAATGGTATTGGACAACAAATTCAAGGGGATACCAAGAATCGGATACGCCCCGCCGATGTGAAACTTTATCCCGATCTGAAAAACCTTACCCGCAAAGCCCATTTTATGGCTAACGCTGTTCGTACCATGCAGGTAAATCGGTTCCAAAACAGGCACGCCATCTACCCGCATCGGATCGCCCAGGTTAAAGACAATCCCGAACGCACCGCCGGGGTGCATATACTCTTCTGAATAGGTCGCCAGGCATTCGGAGCGTTCCAGCAACCAGAACGATTTTACGTATGGGCGCAGTGCGTGTGTGGGCAACACATGGCTGAAACCGAGATAGGCCATATTCAGCGGAATGAATGCGCTCACCTCAAACCCTCCCGAAAAAGATGTCGAAAAATTCCAATACAGATGGCGCTCAATCTCCTATTATACAGAACATACGTATGCAAAATAGCGAAAGGTATTTGTCATGTCTGTTCGTACAATCGGCGTAATCGTGTTCGATACGGTGCGCATCTGCGAAGTCGCTGCTCCCGTGGAAGTTTTCTCGCTTGCCAACCGCTACAGTGAATCCCAGGATTCAAAAGTCGTTTTGATCGGGGTCGAAGCGCAGCCAACCATCACGACAACCGAAGGGATGACAATCACGGTAAACTGCACAATTCAGGATGCGCCGTCGCTTGATGTCCTGGTTGTCCCCGGCGCGTTTGATGTGGATCATTTGATGGTTCATGCCCCATTGAATGAATTTATTCGGAAGCAATCTGAATCGGCGGAATGGGTCGCCAGTTTCTGCGCCGGAGCGTTCATTCTCGGCAGTACGGGCGTGCTGGATGGCAAGAAAGCCACCACGTGGCACGGCGGTGAAGCGGACTTGCAGGAGCAATTCCCCAGGATTCAGGCTGTGCATGATCGCCCCGTTGTGATCGATGATCGGCGGTTGACGGCTAACGCTGGACTGGTCAGCTATCGTGCGTCGCTCACACTGCTGGTAAAGCTAACCTCACCTGGACTGGCAAGGAAAGTCTATGACAGCCTCGGCATGGAGCGCCTCGGTGACTGGGCGACCATCGAAGCTGAAGCACTGTCAGCAGTAGGCCAGCCTTCGTAATATCCGACTTCGTGTGGTGTATATACCACACCCACAGCATTATGGCGAAAGCAGCACAGGCCGAATCTGTTCCAGCGCCCAATCAATTTCATCTTTCTGGATGATCAGCGGCGGCGCAAACCGGATCACATGCGTATGTGTTTCTTTCGCCAGAATGCCACGTTCGCGCAACGCCTCGCAGAATCGACGCGCACCACCTGCCTGTGGATATAGCTCCACACCGATCAACAGCCCTCGTCCACGCACTTCCTTGATATGCGGGCTGTTGATCTCCGCCAGTTGATCCTGAAAATATTCGCCTATTACTGCCGCGTTCTCAATCATATTCTCTTCGGTGAGGACGCGAATCGCCGCACGTCCAATTGCCGCAGCCAGCGGATTGCCGCCAAAGGTGCTGCCGTGCTGTCCCGGTCTGAGGACGCTCATCACTGCATCGTTCGAAAGCACCACCGAAAGAGGATAGAAGCCACCGGAGAGCGCCTTTCCAAGCATGATAATATCGGCGCGTACTCCTTCATGATCCTGCATGAACAGTTTGCCCGTGCGCCCCAATCCGGTTTGTACTTCATCGCTCATCATCAGGACATTATGACGTGTGCAGATTTCACGCACTGCCTGCAAATATCCCTTCGGTGGAATGATCACGCCCGCTTCGCCCTGAACAGGCTCGAACAGGAACCCTACCGTATTCGGGGTGATTGCACGTTCAAGTGCTGCTGTATCGCCATAGGGAATCGCTTTGAACCCCGGCGTATACGGTCCGAAATCGCGCCGATAGTCCTCTTCCGTACTGAAACTAATGATGGTTGTAGTACGTCCGTGAAAGTTGCCCTCACAAACGATAATTTCGGCCTGTCCCGACGCAACACCTTTCACGGTATAGCCCCATTTGCGTGCAATCTTGATCGAGGTTTCGATAGCTTCTGCGCCGCTGTTCATCGGCAAAACGCGCTCATAACCTGTCAGTTCGCAGAGTTCTTTATAGAAGGGTCCAAGCTGATCGCTGCGGAAAGCACGCGAAACCAGCGTCACGCGGTTGAGTTGATCAATCATTGCCTGTTTGATTTTGGGATGGCAATGCCCTTGATTCACAGCAGAATATGAACTCAGGCAGTCCAGATAGCGTTTGCCTTCAACATCCGTTACCCAGACACCAGAGGCTTCCGAAGCGACGACATCCAATGGATGATAGTTATGCGAGCCATAGTTTTCTTCGAGATCAATATAATATTGCGCGTCGTGATGAAGCGTATCGCTAATGGACTGCATGATTTAAATCCTTCTACTAATTCTGATAACTATGCAAACTGCACAATTATATATAATTGTGCCGCAGGAAACCGGGGCGTGCAAGCCGACACATTCAATGAAGCGGATTTATAACTATTTCCCAAATTTCCCCTAAAAAATCCCTGTTCTTCCTTAAAATTTGCGGTTTGCTAACGCGATTCTATTACAAGCCGATTACACTATCCTCAGTTTGCAGGTGCGTATGCTGCGGCGTCGCCCTGTGTGAATCATCCCAAATGGAGCAAGCAATAGATGAGCGATAGCAGCCAGGACGCGAAAGGTACACCTGCCGCCACCGCCGAAAATACGGTGAATACAAAGCCCGAAGAAAGCGCCGAGAAGACTGAGAAAACATTGGAAGAACAACTTTCTGACGTGAAGGCTGAGGCTGCCAAAAATCTTGACGGTTGGCAGCGGGCTACTGCCGAGTTTGTAAACTATCGCAAGCGTGTGGATAAGGAACGTACTGAAACCTATGCCAACGCAGCCGTAGATACTTTCAAGAAAATTCTGCCGGTTATCGACGATTTTGACCGTGCCATTGCATTCATCCCGGCAGATCGACAGGATGATAAGGCGCTCGAAGGGTTCAAGCAGATTCACCGGAAATTCCTGAACATGCTCGAATCGACTGGCGTCAAGCAGATTAACCCTGTGGGTGAAGCATTCGATCCAGCCTTCCACGAAGCAATCGGACAGGACGAAGACACAGGCAAGACCGCAAATACGGTCACAGTTGTACTACAAAAAGGCTATCTGTACGGCGATAAAGTGCTGCGTGCCGCGCTCGTGCGGGTTGCAAAATAACAAAAGGAACCAAAGAACATGGCTAAAACAATAGGTATTGACCTCGGAACGACCAACTCGGTCATGTCAATTATGGAAGGTGGCGAACCTACCGTTATTCCAACCGCAGAAGGCGCGCGTTTGCTGCCATCAGTAGTTGCTGTCAACCCCAAGACGGGTGAGCGTCTTGTCGGGCAGGCGGCACGTCGTCAGGCTGTCGTCAACCCGGAAAACACGATTTTCTCGATCAAGCGCTTCATGGGGCGTAAATTTGACGATGCCGAAGTCCAGCGCGCAATCAAGAACGTCCCTTACAAAGTCTCGAAGGCCGCGAATGGCGACGTGCGCGTAACGATGGGCGGCAAGGAGTATAGCCCGCCAGAAGTCAGCGCGATGATCCTTGCGAAACTCAAGACCGACGCCGAAGCATATCTGGGCGATGAAGTTAACGCCGCCGTAATCACTGTTCCGGCTTACTTCAATGATAGCCAGCGTAATGCTACAAAAGACAGCGGCAAGATTGCTGGTCTGGACGTGAAGCGCATTATCAACGAGCCGACAGCAGCTTCCCTCGCCTATGGTCTGGATAAAAAGGCGGATGAAAAGATCGCCGTCTATGACCTCGGTGGTGGGACATTCGATATTTCCATCCTCGACGTAGGCGATGGCGTCTTTGAAGTCAACAGCACCAACGGTGATACCTATCTCGGTGGCGATGACTTCGATGATCGTATCGTGAACTGGCTTGTCGAAGAGTTCAAGAAAGAAAACGGCATCGACCTGCGCACTGACCGTCAATCATTGCAACGTCTGAAGGAAGCCGCCGAAAACGCCAAGAAGGAACTTTCCAGCACGATGCAGGCGGAAATCAACCTGCCCTTCATCACCGCAGATGCAACAGGCCCGAAGCACCTTGTCGTACAGCTTTCGCGTTCCAAGCTGGAACAACTCACAGGCGATCTGATTGATCGTTCGGTGCAGCCGGTCAAGCAGGCGCTCAAGGATGCGGGCGTTGATGCGAAGGATGTTGATGAAGTGGTTCTCGTCGGCGGTATGACCCGTATGCCCGCCGTACAGGAAGCGGTCAAGAAGATTTTCAACAAGGAACCCAACCGCAGCGTCAACCCGGATGAAGTTGTTGCCGTTGGCGCAGCGATTCAGGCGGGCGTCCTCGAAGGTTCGGTCAGCGGCGTGATCCTTGTCGACGTGACCCCGCTTACCCTGAGCATCGAAACAATGGGCGGTGTGGCGACTCCGTTGATCGAGCGCAATACAGCGATCCCGGTGAAGAAGAGTCAGATTTTCAGCACCGCGTCGGACAACCAGACACAGGTTGAAATCCACATTGTGCAGGGCGAACGTCCGATGGCACAGGATAACAAGACGCTTGGCAAGTTCATCCTTGATGGGATTCCGCCAGCACCGCGCGGTCTGCCACAGGTGGAAGTTGGTTTCGACATCGACGCCAACGGCATCCTGAACGTTACCGCGACGGATAAGGCGACGGGACGTGAACAGCGCATCACCATCACGGCGTCCAGCGGTCTGAGCAAGGAAGAAATTGATCGTATGGTCAAGGAAGCCGAGCGCAATCGCAGCCAGGACGAGAAGCGCAAGGCTGAAATCGAAATCAACAATCAGGCTGATACCGCCGTCTATGGTGCGGAGAAGGCACTGCGCGATTTTGGTGACAAGATCAATGCTTCGCTCAAGGGCAGCATTGAGAAGCAGATTGAAGCTGTCAAGAAGGCGCGTGAATCCAAAGACCTGAACCAGATCAAGTCGGCGGTGGAAGAACTCCAGCGCAGTGTCCAGCAGATTGGTTCTGCCATGTATGAAGGCAATCCGGCGGCTGGTGGCCCACAGGGTGGTAACCCCGGCGCTGGCAACGACGAAGACGTGATCGAAGGCGAAGTCGTCGATAACTAATCGACATTAAACCGTAAAGTGAATTGACTCAAACTCGCCTCGTTGAATACCGGGGCGAGTTTTTTATTGGGAAACTACATCCCGATCATTTCAACTTCGAGTTCGAGCGCAACTCCGAATTTCGCCAGCACTTCGCGCTGTGCAAGCTGGATTAATTCCAGATAGTCGTGCGCTGTCCCACCGCCGATATTCACGAAAAAATTGGCATGAACAGGCGAAATCGTCACACCACCGATACGATGCCCTTTTAATCCCGCCGCTTCAATCAATCGTCCGGCATAGTCACCCGCCGGGTTCTTGAACATACTACCGAGGCTTGCGCCGGGTGGCTGTGTCTTTTTGCGGTGTGCGGCATATTCGTCTGCTTTGGCGCGCAGTTGCGCCGGATCATGACCGGGGTTTAATTGGAAAGTCGCCATTGTCACCACAAAGGGAAAAGAAGCGTGCTTCAATGCGGATTCGCGGTAGCGGTAATTCATTTGATCTTTCGTCCAGAGTCGTTGCTCCGGTTCAAGCGCAACATTGACCAAAATAGTTGAAATATCCCCGCCATGCGCCCCGGCATTGTTGACCACTGCCCCGCCTACTGTCCCCGGCACGCTGATCGCCCATTCCAGCCCGGAAAGCCCCAACTCCATCGTTTCCCGCGCGAGGCTGATCAGGTTGTGTCCAGAAGCAACCATCACCATGCCGCTTTCGCGCACTACCTCTTCACGCAGGATCAGCCCTTTGGCATTGTTGACAATTACCACTCCCCGGAAGCCATCGTCGCTGATGAGGATGTTCGCGCCACCACCGATAATGCGATAGGGCAGCTTATGTTTCAAACACAGTTCCAGCGGTCTACCAAGCACATGGTAATTATTCACCTGTACCACTACGTCAGCTTTTCCGCCGAGCCGTGCGACAGTATAGCGGTGTAGTGGTTCATCTATCAGAATCTCGAACGGCAACCGATGCGGTTGTTCCACCCCTGACATTGCTGTTCCAACAGCATTTATCAACGATAGAAATCCGTCGGCTTGTGTCTGGACTGTTTTCAACTCAGACAGAAATGTAGAATAGTCGTACTTCGTAGCCTGCGGAAACGATTGGACGGTCACACTTTGCCTCGGATCAGCATCTCGCCAATTTGGGGCGCATCGCCAGCGCTGAAAATGATCACCACATCGCCGGGTTGGGTTTCCAGACGCAGCAATTTTGCGGTGTTCAACAGATCGCCGCTGGCACGCGCGTCGGGATGACCTGATTCTTGTGCCATGTGCGCCAGGTCAGCCGGAGACGTAGCAGAACCATCAGCGGGCGATTGTTCCCGTGAGGCATAAATATCCGTAATCAGTGCGTGATCGGCATCCTTGAATGATTCTGAAAACTCGCGTGCCAGTAGATTTGTGCGGCTGAATGTGTGTGGTTGCCAGACTGCCCATATTTTGGCATCGCCAAAGCGGGAACGCGCACCCTGCAAGGTTGCCCGAAGCGCGGTTGGGTGATGCCCATAATCGTTGTAGAGTTGCGCACCTGTTGCAGCAATGCCCATAAATTCCATACGGCGACCTGTCCCGCGAAAACTCGCCAACCCTGGACCGATACCTTCTTTGGATTGATGCACCAACGCAGTAACAAGCGATGCCGCAAAACTGTTTAACAAATTGTGGTAGCCGCTGAGAATCGGCGGCATTGCACCATAGCCAACCATGAGATCGGAGATATAGCGCCCGGCATTATCGCCGCCATAGGGGATCGTCAGGCGCTTCCACAGCCGCGCATGGTTCATGATCGCCGCCACATTCGGATCATCCTGATAACCGATCAGCATCCCATCCGGGCGCACACGCTCCGCAAACTGGCGGAACGCATTCAGCACATCGTCCAATTGCGGGAACATATCCGGGTGATCATGTTCAATGTTGGTAATCACCGCTATCTTTGGCTGCAATCCGAGGAACATATAGTCATATTCATCAGCTTCGATCACAAACCAGTTGCTTTTGCCGACGCCTGCATTTTGTCCGGTATTGAGCAGCGTTCCCCCAATAATATAGGTGGGATCGTGACCCGTCATGGTGAGCAAGTGGGTGATCAGTGCTGATGTTGTAGTTTTGCCATGCGTTCCTGCAACAGCGATTACATCATAACCCGCTGTGATCGCGCCGAGGGCATCGCGTCGTTTTAAGACAGGGATACCTGCCGCCTGTGCCGCCTGAATTTCGGGATTGTCGTCCCTGGCCGCAGATGTAATCAGAACGAGGCTTGCCCCATTGATATTGCTGGCGGCGTGGCCTTCGTGAATCACAGCACCGTAGCGCTCCAGCGCTGCTGTGATTGCATTCTTCTGGCGATCCGAGCCACTGATATTATAGCCCCGTCCCAGAAGGACACGCGCAATTGGCGACATACCAGCGCCGCCAATCCCAATAATGTGAATATGCGCCGGAAGCGCGGGGAGTTGTTCAAGCATTGCAGATTTCTACATCCCCGGCGCTAAAGCACCGGGCTAAACTCAAAGATAGATGGCAGGATGTACTATTCAAAATTATACGCTGTAGATATTCCGTCAAACGGAAAATGTTTGGGATGGAAACAGACCGTCGATGTATTTGGATTTGCGTACAAGCCTCAAAGATCAAAACTGTACCCAATGTTATCAGGAACGCCGAGTTTGCACTTTGACTCGGCGAACTATCTTTGAGCTTAGCCCGGTGCTTTAGCGCCGGGTTACAACATCGCAGATTCAACAAACTCAGGTTAACCGATCAAATCATCGTCACGATAACAAACAGGAACAGGATAATCACGACAATCGTGAGCAGATTTCCCTGTACCAGCCACGCCAGCGGCAACACATTCGATGCAACCAGTTGTGCGCTGGGCGAACCCGGCGGAGGCGCAATGAAATAGGGATTGAAAGGATAGCCAAACGCATCCAGATAATACCAGATGGAGCCGAAAATCAGATAGCCGTTGAACAAGCCTACAAAGGCTCCCAGCGTGCGCTCCGTGACGCTTTCGCGTCGGTTGCTTCCATAGAGTCGCCCGGAGGATAACCGCGACGCCTGTGCCGGGGTCTGATAGGCAAAAAAGGTAACAATCAGCAGCAAGATAGTATATAAGTAAAACTTCGCTTCGGCTGATGCTCCTGCGGTGATGGGATCAAATAATATAGATTGAAACTGTTGCTGGATGAATAGTGCGAGGATAATTCCGGCGGTAGCGACGACTTCCTTTGACCATCCGCGCAGGAAACCGACGATCCCGCCGATGATGGCGCACATAATCAGGACACTGGAAAGTTGCATCATGGCGGGTTGTTTTGTTCCTCAGCGAGTGCTGCGCAAATAGGCACGGAGCAACGGCGGAGCGGCATTCAGATCAGTGCCAGAGACAGTGATCAATTGTCGCGCAATGAGTGAAGAGGCTTCCGGCGCGCGTGTGTTGACAGAATTCGCATTTGTTTTCGTGGCAACGCTGGTCAGAAAATTTGCCTCCGATTGATTCAAACTCTGCACAATCGAATTGCATTCGGCGCGTACACCGTCGTAGCGGGCGATCCAGTCGGCGGCTTTGTCGTCGGTGACATTATTGGGTAATTCCTGATGGACGCCGAACGCCGCACGCAACAAGCCCGCGTGACCGCCGCTGATGCGAATCAGCATATCACGGATATTATCCGGGACGCGCACAGATTGACGATCCGACATTTCGTTGAAGGCCTTCACAGCATCCTGCAAATTGTAGGCCGTTATGTAGCGTGTCGTGTCGGAAAATAACTCGATGAATGGCTCCAGCGCATCGTAATCATAGCCTTGTTCCGCAATGAGCGTCGTCATCGGCTTGCGCGTCGTTGTCATATACATCAACTGATACTTGTAGTCGTCCCGCAGGCCGCGCAAGGTGCGGAAGAACTTCGGCGGGAGTGCCTTGAACATCTCCTCGAACTCATCAAATATGAAAACGAGCCGATAGCCGGAGCGAATGATCAAATCCACTGCATATTCAAAATGACGGAGCGCGACATGCGCGGTCAATGGGTTGCGCCCATCGTGAAGCTGCTGATAGGTGCTGGCGAGTGCCTGCATGATTTCCGCCGGGGCAGATTCCGAACGCACCCAGAAATAGCGATATAGCCGCTGAGTCATGATTTCATAGCCCGCCCAACCGCTGCGCCCACCATCGGCTGTAAGGGGGAGCGAATCCAGCAGGTTGTTCGGATCGATATAAATCAGGTGCAGCGATTCCGCTTCCGGACCAAGAAACGCCGATTGTACGTCCGGCTTCATCACGTGCCGGAGAAAATTCGATTTACCCACGCTGCCCACGCCCACCAAAGAAACGGAGTAGCCGTTATTGAGCGTCACCAGCGTATACTGGGAGAGTGCTTCGCGGTATTGCAGGTTCGTTGCCATGTCCCCGCCTTATCTCGTTAAGTGTTGTTCATTCATCGCACCTATGAATAGTAGCGGAAATTGCGCCAAACCGCTATTCGGGATTGTGAATAGCGGTACTATGTTCCTGTTTTGGCGCAAAGTGAATGCCAACAATGACACGCCTCGCAGATCACATTTTTGCGGAGACAGACTTTTTCTATGCCGGACGTAGTGCTTCGCTCAACAGCGTTTCGAGTTCCAGGGTCTGCGCGGCATTTTGCGCCATGAGAATTTCTTCATCGGAGAGCATCGCGCGCAGGCGTTTCAGGTTGCGCTGGATAGGCGCTTGAATATCGGCGTTGCTGGCTGGATGGTTATTAAAGTAGGTCAACCAGGTGATAGCGCGGGCTGGTTCGCCACGTATACCGAAAATATTGGCGAGACCCGCCAGCGCTTCCAGTTGCCCGCCTATGTCCTTGATCCGCAGAGAGATTGCCAGACCTTCCTGAAAATTTGCCCACGCCTGATCAAATCGGCGCAGTTCGCTCGCGGCTTGCCCGACGTTGACATATGCGCCCGCCAGAAATTGCTGGTTCGGAGAATGAAGCATCACGCCAACCATCTGCTGGCTATATTCCAGTGCAGCGCCGAAATTATGCTGATCCCATGCCAGTGTATTCAGCAGCGCATAGGCAGAAAACAGACGTATCCGGTTGCCTGTATCGCGCGTGATCCTGACGACTTCCTTGGCGTAATATTCCGATTTTTCGAGATCGCCCAGATTGGCGTAAACCTGACTGAGCGTGAACCAATGCCGTACTGTAGAAAGTTTCAGACCAAAGTTTTTGAAGAGCGTTTCGGCTTCCTGTCCGGCATCCAGCGCTTCCGGGTAAAGCCCTAGCTGATTGTAGATATGACCCGCCAGCGCATATATCCAGCCTAGCAGGAGTTGGTCGCCCGTATCTGTCGCCAACCGGATCGCGCTCTGTATATGCCGTTTGCCTTCTTCGTTTTTGCCGACACGGAGCGCTGTATCGAATAGCAGGATTTCCGCGAGGGTTGCCCACCACTTTTGCTGTTCTCCGGCAAAAGTGGCACGCAATCTGGTTTGTTGCTCATAAAGTTCGGGGCTGGCGGGATGAAAGCGCATCACCAGCAGCGCATTCAGAAAATTGTTGATCGTTTTGACCTTTGCCAGAATGATTGGCTCGTTGATTCCCTCAAGCAGGGATTCGGCCTCTCGCTGGAATGCGGCGGCTTGTTCATTATGCGCCAGTTGCCACTTTGCCGAGGCGTAAAAAGCAAGGCACATCCCCAGCAATGTATTACGCACCGGGGAAGGGGGATGTTTTCGCAGCACTGCCTCGGCGTGCGCAAACCAGGGCGCAACCTCATGCAGGTGGCGATAGAAAAAATAGTAGTACCACAGGCTGAACATTGAGCGCCATGCCGTGTTGAGGTCAGATGCGGATAAATCCGACGAAAACCTGTTGAGCAGAAACTCAAGTTGATCCCATGCCGTGCGCAGGTTGTCCAATTCCTCGTCGATCAGGAGGAGTGCGGCCTTTTGGTTGCTGCCTTGCAGGGCATTATCCTGTTCTGCGAGAAATTGGATGTAGTAGACAGCGTGTTTCAGGCGGGCATCCGTCTGATCATCGGGGCTCAATTCCAGTTTGGATTCTGCGTATTGACGCAGCAGTTCATGCACCTCATAGCGTCCGATAGGGCTACGACGCAGCAACGAACGATTGATTAAAACAGTCAGGGTGCGCAGATTAGCGCCCGTTACCGCGCTGACCGCCTCGCGCATGAATCCACCGCGAAATATGCTCAGGCGTTTGAATACATCCTGTTCGGCGCTTCCCAGACGTTCCCATGAATAATCAAAAATGGAACGAATGCTGCGTTGCCGTTCGGGAATATCGCGTAAATCGGTTTCCAGCAATTCGAGGCTGTGTTCGAGTTCGGTCAGGATTTCGCGCAGATTCAGGTTTTCCACCCACGCCGCCGCCAGCAGGATCGCCAATGGTAGCCCGCCGACACGTTGACAAATCTGATAGACCACTGGTAAATCTGCTGGCGGAAGATGAAAATCCGGGCGTACCCGGACTGCACCCTGTACGAATAAGCGAATCGCGCTGGAGCGCATATCCTCGGCAACCGTTAACCCGCCAACAGAGTAAATATTTTCCGTCGTCAGGTTGAGCCGTTCGCGCGAGGTGGTCAGGATTTTCACGGCGGGAGCAGCCGACAAAATTGCCATGACCAGATCAGCCGCCGGGAGCAGATGCTCGAAGTTATCCAAAACCAGCAGCATCGACTTATCGCGCAGATAGGAGAGCAATTGATCGACGGGATCGCCTACCGGATAGATGCTAAAGCCAAGCGTTTCCGCAATCGCATGGGCGACCCGATCCGGCGCGGAAAGGGGAGCAAGTTCGACCAGCCAAACCCCATTTTCAAATGCCCCGATTTGCGCGCGAGCGGCCTCAATTGCCAACCGTGTCTTGCCGATCCCGCCGACGCCAATCAGAGAGATCAACGAAATTGCCGGATCGCCGAGTTTGGCGGAGAGTTCTGCAAGTTCTGTCTCGCGTCCGACGAATGACAGCACGGTGGCTGGCAGGTTGTGCTGCTGCCGAATCACGGCGGTAGCGGATGAACTGGATAGCCCGGTGGCGTTTGCCCGGATTGCGGAGGGCGTGATTGCTGGACTATTCCCGCTATGAATTGCTTCCAGTTCGGCGGCAACCAGACGTGCATTGGGGATACGCGCCGTTCGATCTTTTTCCAGCATTCGGTAAATCAGGTCAATTAAAGGAATGGGTAATCCGGGGCGCAAGGCTTCCAAATCGGGAACGGGGCGCGTCAGGATGGCAGACATGGTAGCTTCCAGGGTGCGCGCTTCAAACGGATGTTTTCCCGTCAGCAGCTCAAACAACATCACGCCAAACGCCCAAATATCAATACGTGCATCTACAGGTTGGTCGGAGAAGGCTTCCGGCGCAAGGTAGGAAAATGTCCCCGGTGCGAGTCCATACCCGGTCAGGCGCGAACCGCCAATATGCGCCAATCCAAAATCGGTGAGGCGCGGCGTTCCATCGGTAGCCAGCAAAACATTATCGGGCTTTAGGTCGCGGTGAATAATCCGCAGATGGTGCGCACGCGCCAGCGCATCGGCTAATTCGATGGAGAGAGTAAGGACGCGCTCAACAGGTAGTTGATCGACCCGCCCCATCCAGTCGCGTAGCGAACCGCCATCAACATATTCCATGATCAGGTAGTTCTCGCCGTTTTCTTCCAGCGCCGCAATCATCTTGACGATGTTCGGATGATTCAGGCGAGCCAGCGCTTCGCCTTCGCGCTGGAAACGATCAATCAGGGTTTCGTCCAGATCGATAAGATCACGTTTGAGTTGTTTGATAGCGACAGGAGTTCCGGTATGCCGATCAAGCCCCTTATAAACTACCCCCATCGCTCCCTGTGCAATCAGGTCGCCGCGTTCAAACCGTGAACCAATCATTTTTATGCTCTTGCAGATTGATGAATAAATTCTAGCACGGACAAATGTACTTGAGGCATTTAGTCGTTTTATGCGCCGAAAAGATGCAATCAGGATTGCGCGATCAAGAGGATTTCCGAAAGTTCACGCTGGCAACCGCGCGAATATGCTTCGGCGTAACCGGGCATATTTGGATCAACCATATTCAAAAGCGTTTTGGCTTCGGTGCGTGTTTCATATTCACTGGCAGGATGTTCCAGTACAAACGATAGTAACTCAAGCTGAACTTCTTCGGGATGCAACGGGGCAGCACTTACCAATCCATGCAAGAGCAACGGGGTTGCGTTTACCTGTTGTGCAATTGCAAGCGATTCAATGATGCTGTCTTTGGCCTGTTGATAGAATCCCTGTGTCAGATACCATACGCAGATTTGGCGCAAGGTATAGGCAGTGATCCATCTGATACCGACGGTACGCGCCAGCGTGAGCGCCGCCATATATTGTTCCTGCGCAGCGCTCAATTTCCCCTTGTCGAAGTAGGTCATCCCCAAATGGAGATGCGCAAATGCCTGTCCCCAGCGGTTGCCTGATTCAGTAAAAATAGCGAGGCTTTCCTTGCAAAAACGGGTCGCGTCTTCGTTACGCCCGATGATACGCAACACGCGCCCCAGATTGACCAACGCGACGCCTTCGCCACGACGTTCGCCCATCGCTCTGCAACGGATAAGGCTCTCCTCGAAATATTCCAATGCACGGTCAAACTGCCCCAGTTTACAGGTAACGTCACCAAGTGTCGCCAGAACCGACGCAATCCCCCATTGGCTTTCCTCGTGATGAAATAGCGCCAGGCTTTCGCTCATCAGGTGATAGGCTTTTTCATATTGCCCAAGCACAACCGCAATATCACCAAGCCGCATCAGGGTATTGGCGACACCAGGCAGATTATTGTGCTGGCGGTTCGCCGCCAGAATATGCTCGTACCAGTCGGTGGAGGCAACATAATCGCCGCGTGCATAGGCGATGCCACCAAGCGTATTCATTGCCAGCAAAACATCCGTAGGGGTGGCTTGTTCCTGCAATACGGGCAGACATTGATGCAAAAGCGCCTCGGCCTCACTATATTGCGCCATATTCTTGTAGAAAATGCCTCGAAACAATGACAGGTAGGCCATTGCCAGCGCAATTTCTCTTTTTGTACCCTGCAATCGCGTAACCGCATCCTGAAACAGGTCGCTGCCTTCGCGGTAACGCCCCTGAAATTCATAGAATGCGAACAGAATGCGAACACACTGCACAAGAGTCGGCTGATCGGCAGCCTGTAGCGCGTAATCCCACGCGAGGCGAAAATTCTCAATATCCAGCGCAACCTGTTCGATCATCAGTTGATCGATCTTGTTCCACTGCCCGCGATCCAGCGAATGGAGCAGAGACGCATAGTAGGCACAATGGCGCGCGATGATTTGCTGGCTATCGGTCAATTTCTGTGCCGCGTACTGCCGCAGCAGTTCATGAACGCTGTAGCGTCCGGCACTGTCTCGTTTGAGCAGAGATTTACCAATCAGGCTATGCAGGGTGATGGTGGACGCACTTGCGATCTCACTCGCTGCTTCCCGCGTGAAACCACCGCGAAATACCGAAAGGCGGCTAAAAGTACATTGCTCTGCCTCGGAAAGCCGATTCCAGGTATATTCAAACACAGCACGAATGCTGCGATGGCGCTCCGGGGTATCCTGAAATGAGGATTCCAGAAAATCCAGATTATTCTCGATTTCATCGGCAATTTCCTGTAAGGAAAGCGTGTGAATCCATGAGGATGCCAGTTCCAGCCCCAGTGGTATCCCGTTCACCAGACGGCAGATACGGGCGATATGTTCCCATTCCCCGGCTTGCGGCGTGAAGTTCGGTTGTGCGGTGCGAAGGCTTTGCAAAAGAAGCTGCACGCTTGGGTACGATTCACCGTTTTGGGGTGAAAGCGATTCTCCGCTATCTGGATAAGCCATCCCGTCAATGGAAAGTGGAACTTCCCCGCGAATATTCAAGCGTTCGCGCGAAGTGATCAGCAGTTTCACCGAAGGCGCAGACTCCAGAATTTGAACAACCAGCGGAATCCCGTTCGGGAGCAGATGCTCGAAGTTATCCAGAATCAGGAGCAGCATTTTATCGCGGAGGTGATCCAGCAGTTGTTTCTGAAGTTCATCCCGGCTCTTCATCACCGCACCAAGCGTATCGGCAATCAATGACACCATGAACGAATCATTTGCCAGCGTGCTGAGTGAGATGAAAAAGATGCCATCGGAAAATCCGGTAAGGTGCGCCGCGCTTTCTATTGCCAATCGGGTTTTGCCGATGCCTCCATGTCCGACCAGTGTAATCACACGACACTCCGTGAGCGTTTCTACGATTTGCGAGAGTTCGGCAGGGCGTGCCACAAATGAAGTGGGTGGCGTCGGAATAAGACGCGCAACAGGTGGCGCACCCGGCGCGGCGATGGTGAACGTCCCGGCTTGAATTTCACGATGTAAATCTGTGAGCGATTGATCAGGTACTGTGTTGAGTTCCCTGCGGAGCAGTTTTACACAGGTTTGATACTGATTCAGCGCCGCCTGTCGTTGACCAGCCTGTGCCAGAAAGCGCATCAACAAGGCATGGCTTTCTTCCTGCAACGGATCAATAGCGAGCATCTGTTGGCTGCGCTTGATGCCATCCTCCCAGAGCCGTTGTTCCATCGCATGTTCGGCCAGACGTTTTAACGCCGTCAGCGTCTGTATACGGAGGCTTTCCTGGACCTGCGTTTGCCATGCGTCGAAGCCATTGGCATCTCGAATATGAAACCCTGCCAGAAAATCGCCCTGATACAATGCCAGTGTTTGTTCCAGTTGGGTTGCAATAGTATTCGATAGATTGTTATATTGCGCCCATCGGTGCTGCGCGATTTTCAGACCGTTTTCCAGTTCAGCGGCATCCAGCCAGTAATCGGCATTTAGACCCACACTGTAACGGGTAATATTCAGATAGGGAGCAAGTTGTTGTTGCAGACTGGAAATAATGGTGCGCAGGTTGGACGCGGCGCGTTCCTGGGCGCGGTTATCCCAGAGCAGTTCTGCCAATACTTCGCGCGGTTGCTCCTGTCCGGTATAGGCCAGATAAGCAAGCAGCCCTTCGACCTTGCGAGAGACAAACCCGCCAATGGGTATTTCTCCCCGATAGATACTGAATTTACCGAGAGTGTAGAGTTTGAGTAATTCGCTCAAGGTGGTTTATCTTGCCCTTAATGTGCATTATATATCACCCACAGTAAATCCTTTACAGATTGTGCATTTTTCTCGATCTATTTTGTTTTCGCTTATCATTAGTTGGAGTATCATCAGAAAAAGCATTGACTGAATTTATCTATGGACATAAAACACAACCTCGACAGGGAAACGATTTCACGGAAAGTACGCGGCGGCCTGTTTGGACAGGCGCTTGGCGATGCGTTTGCCATGCCCGCCTATTTCAAAATGGAACTGACGCATCACGCCTACGGGATGCCCGGAGCCGATTTTTTGCCCGCGCCACCGGATCACCCGGTGCATTATGGAATGCCTGCCGGACGCTTCACCGATGACACGGAGCAGGCATTCGCGTTGGCAGAGGTAATTATCCGGGATGGGAAAATGACCGTTGTCAATGCCGCCGAAGCGATTGTGAATTGGTATGACCGGATTGATGGGGATCATTCCCCATATGTTGGGCCATCCACCCGGCGCGGTGTCACGGAACTCAAGCGGGGCGTTGATCCGATGGATGCAGGCGCACGCGGCGACACCAATGGAGCAGCTATGCGCGTTTCTGTGGTTGGTCTGGTCAATCCTGACAACGTGGAGGAAGCAATTCAGGAAGCCAAGCGTAGCGCTCGCCCGACGCACGGAACACAGACGGGGATCAGTGGTGCGTGTGCCGTTGCCGCCGCTATCGCACGGGCATTCACAGCGAAATCTGTGGACGAACTGGTTGAAGCCGGCATCGAAGGCGCACACAAGGGGGAACAATACGGAACGCCCTGGCTGGCTCCCCGTCTGGTACGCCGGATCGATATGGCGTTGACAATTGCCAAAATGGACGCGCCTGAATGGACACGCCTCAAGGAGATTTATGACACCATCGGGACAGGGTTGGCAATTGTGGAGTCTGTCGCAGCGGCTTTTGGCATCCTGTATATGTCTGGCGGCGACCCGCTACGCGCTGCACAATTGGCATTCACCCTTAGCGGCGACGCCGATACCATAGGCGCGATGGCGTGTGCAATCGCGGGAACATGGCGCGGTATCGACAGCATTCCAGTTCCGTTGCAAAATACGCTGCGAAGCGCAAACCCGGCTTACAATTTTGATTCGGTGGCGGCAGGGCTGACCAAACTTGCATTGAATCGGGCAGGTCTGGAGTAGAATAGATTTATTCATCTGAATTTTGCAAAGTTGTGCTGGAATGTTTGATCTGCTCATTCGCCATGTCGATTTACTCCGTACCTTGCCTACCGTCGAGGCGGTGCGCGATCAGGATATCGCCATTTATAGCAACCGGATCACTGCTA